>JAWCLH010000002.1 GCA_038851035.1 Thermoplasmata archaeon | reverse complement strand
CTATTATAGGGCGGATGGAGTCTAAAGGCCGACTAACTGGGCTGTCGTTTCCATAGGAAATGGGGGTACCCGCGCGGGAACTCGGACAATCCGTTTAATTATAATAGTTCCTCACCATACCTCTCCCGAAGTTAGGAGGAGCATGCGAGGCAGGGTCGCGCTAGTTTACCACCCGGATATTCTCTCCCTAGACTTTGGCGAGGGCCACCCCCTCCGTAGCGATCGCTACTCAGACTTCCTCGCGTTATTTAGGGAGCTCGGATTGGATAGGGATCCACGGTTCGAGGTGGTGGGGTGCGGTCCGGCAAGTCTCGAGGATCTCCTCCTCGCCCACTCGCTCGAGTATATAAAGGAAGTTGATGAAATCGCGTCCCGAGGGGGATTTCTATCGATCGACACACCCATCAACCCCGCGGTAGTCAGGGGGGCAATGCTCGCCGTTGGAGGGGCTCTTGAGGCCGGGAGGAGGGTGGCAGGGGGCGAGAACCCCCATGCAATAACATTTGGCGGCTTCCATCATGCTGGCAGGGACTATGGGAGCGGTTTCTGTGTTTTCAACGACGTCGCTATTCTAGCTCTAGATCTTTTAAACCGAAAATCGATGAAGAGAGTGATGATAATAGACACCGATGCGCACGCCGGCGATGGTACGCAAGAGCTGCTGGCCTCCGTGCCCGAAGTTCTTAAGGTGACGCTACACCAGGACCCCACAACCATCTACCCTGGAAGAGGGTTCCCGCACCAAATAGGGGAGGGGGAAGGTAAAGGCTTTACCGTTAACATCCCGCTTCCAGTCGGCTCTGGAATAGCCCAATACGAGCGTTCCTTCGAGCAAGTTGTCTTCCCGCTGGCCCGGGAGTTCCGCCCCAAAGTCGTGATTAGAAACGGCGGTAGCGACCCTCACTTCGCGGACCAGCTCACAGCCCTCGACCTCACAGTTGCAGACTTCAGGAGATTGGGAGCGCTGGTCAGAACGGCCGCGGGGGGAGCTCCCATCGTCGAGATGTATGGGAGCGGCTACAACCCAGAGGTTTTGCCTGCGTGCTGGATATCCATGATTTCGGGGACCACGGGGTTCGACATCGCCGTGCCGCCTGTGCAGGAGGGATGGAGGCGGGAGCGCGGTCTCACGCCGGGCCTAGCGACACAGAAGGATATAGAGCTTGAAGCCACACTGGCCGAACTCAGGCACCACCTCCGTCCCTACTGGAAATGCTTTTCGTGAGCTTGGCCAGAGCATGTTCCGTTGAAATCCCCCGGCCCTGGGATTTCTCTGGACTGCACGGCCAGACCGATCTCCGCTTTCTCCCTCAGACGTTCCACACGTAAGTAATTCCACCAGCGATTCTGAGACGAATCGTGCAGTCTCCTTGAAGGATAAAGCCCACTCCCCATTCTCCGGCACTGCTCTGCATTGTGCCTAGACCGCTCTGGTGCTCCTCAGCGTCGATTCTCAGCGTCCTGACGACTGCGTCGGTATGGGCCGTGATAGTGACGACGATGTTGGACCGGCTGCCTGTCGTCGCCCTATAGTAGTAAACAAGGGTGTCGAACGGCCCCCAGGTCTTGTGCCCTCTATCAATAAATGTGTCGTAGAGCTCCACCTCCGGCGCGCCGCGGCTGGAGTTCAGCTCACGGTCATACAGGTCAACTCCCCTGACGAAATAGGCCTCTCCCTTATACCCAGTGCCTGTAGATAGGAGGGTCATCATCAGCAACTCCTCACCCGCGGGGCCTCTCCACTCCATCGTGCGGAACCAGCCCGCGGCCGAGTCGTAGGAGTAGTTGAGGGTGTCACCCGATGCCGCGCGGGCCCGAATCATGACAAGGGTCGTCCTCCCAACATCGGAGAAGCACATTCTCTCCATCGCCACCACGCGGGCCTCGAATTCTTCGACGCCGAGAAGCGAGAAATGCCAGATTTTTCCCTTTGTAAGAGGAAATACTAGCACGCTCTTAGGTTCACCCTTCTCGTATATCGAGAGGTTTGCAATACCCACCCTTCCAAGCATCGGATTGTAGTTGAGAACCGCGTGCCTCTGGGCGTCCAAAAGTGTGCTGATGCCCAGCTGGTAGTTAGAGGCGTCGATATCTGCCACGACGACGCGGGCGGTCGTGTAGTCTACATCGGGGGTTCTGAACGAGTAGAGCCAATACTGCCCCTTAATCCATGTCGGTAGGCCCACTGGACCCGGTTGGGCCTCACTCTCGTGGAAAAGCTCGGGTGGGGTCGCAATAAGGAAGCCGAGCATGAGTCCAACAATTAGTAAAAGGACTAACACGAGCAACCCCTTCCTCACTCTCTTTATCATCATCTTTCCACATCTCCTCTTCTCACTCCTCCTTTACTGGGACGTCGGTCCAAGGCACCTTCACGCCAAGGTCGCAGGCCTTCAGAAGCGTCCGGTACTCGACGATGGCGGCATATATCTCACTGTCGCCTGCGGTTTCGCTCCCCTCCCTAGTATCGCACCAGACACCAGCCACCACCGGGCCCTCCGCCACAAGCGTTGTGTAGTCGCCTATGAAATCGTTGTCTCCGGTCCGGCTCCAGTCGCCATTGAATGATGAATCGCTCATTGGAATATTGATGGGAAAGCTTTCGCCACCATCGAAAGAGATAGCCCACCAGTACTCGAGGAGCGTGTTGTTGGGGTCTGTGCGGCGGTCGTAGAAGCCGACGTGGACCCAGCCCTCCGCGGACACCGCCACCGCGGGGAAGAACTGGTCCGCCCCGTTGCCCTCGGTGTCGTTGTTCACCCTTATGGGGCCCCGCCAGCTCATCCCGTGGTCCCGGCTGTATGCTAATAGGACGTCCGCGTCCCCGGCTCCATAATCGGCCCATGTGACGTAGAGGCTTCCTGTGGTGTTGGTGTCGCTGGTGTCCACCGCCAGCATTGTCATCGTCGGGGTTCTGTAGTTCCCGTTGGGGAGGGTGGAGGGGAGGGGGACAATGGGCGCCACATTTATCGGCTCGGAGAAGCTCTGGCCCATGTCGGTGGACCGGGCGTAGCGGACGTTCCTGCTGGAGAAATCTATCCATGTGACATGAATTGTGCTATCCCTGTCCACGACGACGGCGGAGCCCTGTATGTTTATCTCCCCAGATGTGGTCTCCGATATAACTATGGGAAGGGACCAGCTCTTCCCACCGTCCGTACTCCTGCTGAAAAGGAGGCGAGAAGTCATCATGCCTGTGAATATTGCCCAGACCAGATATACATTGCCGTTATTCGGGTCAACCGCAATCCACTCCTTATCGTTGAAGCGAACTAGGTTCTCTAGCGCGGCCCAAACAATAACTACCTGTGGGAAGGAATCTCCTCCATCTGTGGACTTGGCCACAAACACGCAGTTCGCCAGACCGAGGTTGATTCCAAAGCCGATAGGGTTGAGGGGGTTGACGGCCCGCTTGAAAGCAATTCCTGCATAGTAGAAATTGCCCCTGTTGTCCGCCACAACTACGGGGTCGCCTCCGCCCCTGAAGCCGGTAAGCTGGGAGGGTGGGCCGAAGGGATAGCCGGGTATGAGGTCCTCCTTCCAGGTAAGCCCTCCGTCATGGGTCGTGTAAAAGCCAGGCCAGCTATCGCCCGTGGGTGTGTTGTAGTCGTTGGAGCCCGCGACCATGTTCTTGGGGTCAAGAGGGTTTATCGCGATTGTGGGCTCATTGTTGTCACGTGGCCTTGTCGTTACTGGGACATTTGGGGGTGGAATGGGATATTTCATCGTAGCGGGCGCTGGGGCCGGCAGAAAGGGTCCACCGGGTCTGAGCACGAGCGCCGTTCCCGCCACTATCAAGACCCCTGCTATAATAATGGTGAGGAGCATCCTGCGCCTCCCAGATAGCAGGTGGAAAGGCATCACCATCCTTATACGGGCCGGGGCTATTTTGCTATTTTGGTTCTCCACCGGCGATAAAGGGGACCAACGCTCAGGCGCCTTTCAGAAAATGCAGAATGTCCTCCGCCGCCCTGTTCGCACCAGCTATGGCCGCTGCAATTGTCTGGGGTCCAGTGACGACGTCACCGGCCGCCCAGACCCCCCTCCTACTGGTCTGCATGGTCTCTGAGACCTCGAGCGTGTTCCATTTTGTTAGACGGAACTCGCCCGGTTTGAAACCCGACAGATCCGGCTCCTGGCTTATCGCCTGAATCAGCATATCGCACTCGATTCTGAACTCCGAACCTTTAATGGGAATTGGAGCGGGCCTGCCGCTGTTGTCGGGGGGCCCGAGTTCCATTCTCACGCACTCGAGGCCTGCGACTTTTCCATCCTTTCCCAACACACGGATGGGGTTGACGAGTAGGTTCAGGCTGCAGCCCTCCTCCTCGGCCTCGCGCACCTCCTCCTGCGAGGCCGGCATCTGCTCTCTCATCCTCCGGTAAACAATGAAGGCCTCCGCTCCGAGCCGGCGGGCAGTCCTCACGGCATCCATGGCCGAGTAGCCAGCCCCAACCACTGCCACCCGTTTTCCAACCTTCGTCCTACCTCGCAGGTTCACACTTTCTAAGAAGGGTATCACGTGCTCCACGCCCTCCAGCTCCTCCCCCGGAATTCCGAGGCTCTTTGGCTTGAGAGTTCCCAGCCCTAGAAATACGGCGTCGTAGCCCTCCGCGAACAGCTCGTCCACCCCGCGCTCCCTGTTGATTGGAGAGTTGAGCTGGATATTTACCCCCAGGTCGGTTATGCGCCTGATGTCCGCATCCAGCACATCGCGTGGAAGGCGGTAGGGCGGGATGCACAGGGCCATCATTCCTCCAGCGACCGGCTTTTGTTCGAAAATCGTCACCCCATGTCCCCGGAGAGCGAGTTTGAACGAGAGAGCGAGGCCCGCCGGACCCGAGCCCACGACGGCCACCCTCTTACCAGTTGCGGCCGGGGGCCTCAGCTCTACCTTCCCGAAGTCGGCCGCAGCCCTTTTGAGGAGATGGATGGCTATGGGCTCACCCTTCTTGCCCCGGACGCAGGTCGTTTCGCACTTTTTAGTGCAGACCCGGCCGCAGACGCCTGGGAGGGGGTTGTTCTCCATGATTATTCCAAGCGCCTTGTCAAAATTTCCCTCGGCGATGGCCGCTATATACTCCGGTATCCTCTGGCCGACAGGACAGGAGGGGACGCAGGCGGGCTTTTTGCACTTCAGGCACCGCTTTGCCTCCTCGATTGCCTCCTCTCTTGAGTACCCCTTGACCACCTCGCGAAAATCCCTGACCCGCTCTATCGGTGAACAGACATTGATTGGTGTTCTCTTTTCTCCCCCCATTCCAGTCCCCGAAGCGGGTGATGATGGAAGGGTCTAATAAGGAATTCCCTTCCGGCCTCTTCTCCCCTTCAGGTCCCGCTACTTCACGAGTAGCTTCTGAACTCCCCTCGCCACCTCCGGCCCTGCGCTAACTATGCTCGTCTCGTTCTCAATGGTGTCGGAGGAAAGTACATAGTCGCAGGCCTCCCTCAGCCTGGGGAGGGCCCCGCCGGTGAAGAGGCCGTGGGTGCAGGCCGCTATCACCCCTTTCGCCCCCTGGAGCTTCAGGTGCTTTGTGGCCGTCAAAATGGTCCCGCCAGTGGCGATTATGTCGTCCACTATGACTATGCTCTTGTCCTTTGCCTCGACGTGCTTGGGCGCTATCTCCACAGTGGAGCCGTCGATTCTCTTCTTCTCGAGCCAAGACCAGTTGCAGTCCAGCACCCCCGCTACTGCTTGGGCCTTGTCCATTGCGCCATCGTCGGGAGCCACCACTAGGTCCACCTTCGCGCTCCTCGCCAGATATTCCCCTATCTGAGGCATTGCCGAGACATTGATTGTCGGCACGGTGAAGAAGTCCGTTATCCTCTGGTCATGGACATCAACCAGAACGACGCCGTCCGAGTGTGTCGACAGGGCTCGGGCCATAGCCCGGGCGCTTATTGGTTCGCCGTCGTTGAACTTCTTGTCCTGGCGAGCGTAGGCCATGTAGGGGACAACCGTTATCAGCCTCCTCACTTTGAACTCCCGAATCGCGTCCTGAAGGAGCAGGGCCTCGACAAAGTTCCTGTCAGGGTAGGTCGTCTGGACGAGTACGACTTCCTCCCCGTCCAAATTCTCCATGATGCGCACATAGCACTCGTCGTCAGGGAAGCGCTTCACTTGGACCTCCACGAGCTGTGCCCCGAGAGCCCCCGCTACGAACCTCCCCAGATGCTTCGATGCGGAGCCGGCGACGACCTTCATGAAATTCCCGCACACCGGAACGCCCTGGATGGATTTGGGTTTTTTCATTACCTCGGAGAGGTTGATACTCTCGTATTCTCGCGTCCATATCGTCGAGCCCAGTGGAGTGGCAGGCGGGCGCGTACTTTATCCAGCCGCGCCAGTGAGCTGCCCAGTGCAATTTTTATCTTTGGCATAGCGCTCTGTGCCGATTGGTTTCTCATATATCTATTACTCGACACCGGCTGGTCTTTCCTCTGGCTGACAGCCCCCTCGCTCCTCTTTTCACTGGAGGGCAGTACCTAGTTCGCCAGGTCCTTCTTCTATATTCTCTTAAAAAAACGTTCTGGATAGACGACTTCGGGGTGTACTTGTTCGTTTCGGGGAGGCTTCGATGGCGCCTAGTATGGAGGGATATCAGGCTCGGATACTCCATCCACTAGCCAGTTGCGGATGGCATCCCCGTCAAAGGTCTCGGGCTGAAATCCAGAACCGGGAAGAAGTACAACATCGGCGATTGAATGGATATCTGTCCAGGTGAGTGGCTGGAAGAGGCGTTCAATGCGATATCCGAGGAGCTGCTTAGAGTAGGAATTCCCTTCGAGGACCCGGCGGGATTGGACGACCCCCGTGTAGTCGCTCACATGGTAGAGCGGGGCGATATCTCAAACGACACGCCCTTGGAAGGGCGGTGGCAAAGAACCAGGGCCGAAGTGAGGACTAGCGACGGGTTCCTCGTGCTCGGGTTTTTTGATGACCACGCTTTTTCCATTCGTGCCTGAACTATCAGGAGATGTTAATATGCTGAGGTTTGCAGCAATATCAGCCGCTTTCATAATCGGGGTAATTGGTGCTATGGGCTGGTTTCTGGTGCGTCTGAACGTTTCCGGTATCTTCTTCAATGAAAGAAGGCTGATGCTCTGCACGGGGCTGCTCAAGAAACGCTATCTTCAACTGGACTTGCTCAAAGTCGGGTACATAGACGGCAGTCAGTTCGGAGAGCCCACACTAATCCATTCCAGCGAGGGAAAGACATACAGAGCGTTCCTTCCAAATAGGGTAGAAAGGGCACTCCCGGTGCTCTTCGGTTACATTCGAAAGGACGCAGGCACAATTCTTAAATCGCCACACCAATAGCCCCAGCGTGCCCAATGAGCTGATTCCCGGGAGAAACGCGGTCGCCGAGGCCCTTCGCGCGGGACGGCAGCTTGAGCGGATAATCGTGTCGAGAGAGAGCAAGAGGGCCCAGGACCCGCTGCTCAGGGAGGCGAGGCGCAGGGGCATTGAGGTGGTTTTCGCTGAGAGGGCAGCCCTCGATTCTCTTGTGGGCAGGGGCGGCCATCAGGGCATTGTTGCGGTGGCTCCCGCCCGCCCTCCATCCACCATCGAGGATATCTTTGCGGAGGCCGCCAAAAGGAAAGAAGAGCCCTTCATAGTGCTTTTAGATGGCGTAGAGGATCCACAGAACCTCGGTGCGATAATACGGTCCGCCGAGGCCGCAGGGGCGCACGGTATCGTGATTCCGGAGAGGCGAGCGGCAGGGATAACGCCCGTAGTGCGCAAGGCGTCTGCGGGTGCCACAGAGCACATAAAGGTTGTCTCCGTGCCCTCAACCCTCCGTGCCCTCCAGCTGATTAAAAAGAGAGGTCTTTGGGTCGTCGGTGCCGACAACAGAGCGGAGAGGAGCGTCTTTAACGAGAATCTGAGGGGCTCGGTTGCGCTCGTCTTCGGGGGGGAGGATAAAGGGATCAGTACGGCGGCCGCTGCTATGTGCGACAGGCTTGTAAGAATACCGATGAAGGGTAGAATGAAAAGCCTCGGCGTCTCGGCCGCTGCTGCTATCGTCATTTTCGAGAAGATGAGGCAGGATGGAGCAGAAAATTACGCTCAGAAACCAAAACATATTTATAATGACTCAGGCATACGGTAGCACGAAAAAAAAAATCGTGCTACTGGGTGAGATTTTATGCATATTCCTGATGGCCTCATGGACCCCTTGGTTGCTGGTGCTGGATGGCTGGTAGCACTTATTGTTTTTACGTTCGTTATAAAGATTGTTAATAAAAGAGTGGAAGAAGCTTGGCTTCCTCTTATGGCAGTCCTAGCCGCGGGGATTTTCGTGGCACAGATGCTCAACTTTCCTATCGGTGGTGGGACTACTGGACATCTTGTTGGTGCAGCGCTTGCTTCAATTCTTCTTGGCCCATGGGCAGGGATGGTCGTTATGAGTGTCATCCTTGTCATTCAGTGCCTCCTCTTCGGCGACGGCGGTGTTATTGCGCTTGGCCTCAACTTCGTCAACATGGGTCTTATTGGCTGTCTCACGGGATACTATGTTTGGCGTTTCTTCCCTAGGCGCTATCACCTTGCCGGCGTCTTCGCGGCCTCCTGGCTAGCGGTGTTCATGGGAGCATTTGCCTGCTCGCTCGAGCTCGTCCTGAGCTACGCCCTGAGCGGTGGAGTCTACGGGATAGCGCCGCAGCTCGCGATTCCTGCGATGACACTATACCACGCTGTGATCGGCGTTGGGGAGGCGCTCATCACTGTCGGCGTTCTGTCATTCCTCGCACAGGTGGCGCCGGAGGTGCTCGTGAGTCGCCGCGCTGTCGCTCAGCTTGTCCAGGAGGCGCGAGTGAACGGGGATTGTTAAGGGAGGCGGATGGTTGATGGAAATGATAGGGAGAAAAGTGCTTCTAGGGTTTGTGAAGGCAGTGGCAGTGATTCTGGCCGCCTTCGCGATCGGACTGGTCCTATTCTTTATATTCTCCGCCCCCTACGGGGACGGGCTCGAGAGGACGATGGAGGGCGCAGGATTCGAGGAGCCGGAACCCGTGTATCGGGCTCCTCTAGATTATGGTGAGAGCTACCCTGTCGCTTTGGCGATGGGTCTTCTGGGCTTCGCAACCGTCTTTGCGCTCACCTTTGCCGTTGGCTGGGTTCTAAGGAAGAAAGGTCAATGAGCTTCATTAACTCTGATACCCACGCGGCCAAGTCGAGCTTTGGCTGTTTGGATGCGAGGACCAAGCTCATTTCGGTGATTATATTTGTCGCGGCGGTGGCTTTCCTGACAGGGCTACCAGCCTTGGCAGCAGCGCTGGTTTACGCCCTATTTCTCGCAGCCCTCTCAGGGGTCCCGGTGAGTCATTTTGCAAAAAGGTATGCTCTTGCTTTTCCATTTGTTCTTCTGGCCTCGCTCAGCGCTCTCATGCACTCCGGCGTTCCCGCTGCCGTAGCGATGCTGCTTAGGGTCTCGGCCTCCGTGCTCGCGCTCTTGGTCTTGTCGTGCACAACGCCCTTCTTCGAAATCCTGAAGGGACTACAGGCTCTGCGTGTTCCCTTAGTCTTTGTCGCATTACTGCTCTTCACCCACAGGTACATTTCTATTTTTTCCGATGAGCTTGGAAGGCTCTCCCTTGCCCGGAGAGCCCGTGGGGCCCAAAAGGGTAGGCACCTTCTCGACCGCTCGGGGATGAGGCTCCTCTCCTTCACGGCCGGTATGGTGCTCTTCAGAGCTTACCACCGCGGCACTCGGCTAGGGGAGGCACTCCGAGTCCGGGGCTTCGATGGTAGGATAAGAACGCTCAACGCCCGCCCCGTCGGGGCTGCCGAGGTCCTTTTCTCGGCGGCACTGGTGGCACTCTCGGTATTTCTACTCTACGCGGACAGAGGGGGTCTGAGATGGCTGACCCTGTAGTCGAGGCCATTGGGGTCTCTTACACATACGAGGACGGCACACCGGCCCTCAGGGACCTCAACCTCTCGATAGCGCGTGGTGAGCGCGTGGCGATTCTCGGCCCCAACGGCGCTGGAAAATCCACATTGCTGCATATTCTCGCCGGTCTGAGGCCCGCGGGTTCTGGGACTGTCCGGGTTCTCGGCAGGGAGCTTGGGAGAAGGGGGGCCGAAGCGCTGCGTGGAAAGGTTGGAATTCTCTTCCAGGACCCGGACGACCAACTGATAATGCCCAGAGTGTGGGACGATATCGCGTTCGGCCCTCTCAACCAGGGGCTTCCCGCGGAGAAGGTGAGGGGGGCAGTGGAGCGCGCCATCGAGCGCACGGGCCTGAGGGGCTACGAGAATCGCGTGCCACAGAAGCTAAGCCTGGGGGAGAAAAAGCGAGTGGCGATTGCCGGCCTTCTTGCGATGAACCCTGAGCTCCTTCTTCTCGACGAGCCCACCGCCACTCTGGACCCGCGGAGCCGCCGGGAGTTAATTGACCTGATCAACGGCCTAAACAAGTATGGATGCACAATCGTGACGGCATCCCATGATGTTGCAGCGGTGGCAGAGCTTGCTGACCGGGCCTATGTTCTGAACAAGCGCGTTGTGGGGGAGGGAAGCCTGCGCGAGATTTTCCTTGACGAGGCCCTCCTCCAGCGAAACAACCTCGATATTCCGGAGGTCACAAGACTCTTCAGAGTGCTCCGGGCGTTCGGGTACGACTGCCCCAACCTCCCTCTCTCAATGGAGCATGCCATGGAGGAGCTGAGCAGGGCCATCGAGGCGGGCGGGGGGCACATTCATCTCCTTATTCATGAGCACACCCCCGAGGAGCTGGAGAGGCTCAAGAAGAGCGGTATCCTGCTGGGAGGCTCAAGACACAGACACCCGGATTGAATTCGGCTGCGGGGGAAATGCGAGAGGGCGTAGTGAGTCTGGCTGGAGTAATTCAAACCGGGAGACTGCCTCAGGGGACCCAGGGGGCGATGGGATGCCCGGACACTCCTTGCCCGGAGAGGGGGCCTGAAAGGTGCTTCTGCGGCTCATCAGGGCTCATCAGTATAGATAGCCCCAGGTCTGGAGCCTGTCCGAGTCCTCCGTCCATTTCTCTCCTATGTCCGTTCTGTAGAACATATTTGGTATGTGTATATTGGCGACTCGGTTGTAGGCGACCCTGCGCGCGTCCGCCATCGTACTACCCGAGCCCGTGACTATCAAGGCGTAGCCCGAGTGACCGGCTAGTCGCCATTTCCCGTCCACGCACTTGACGTCGCCGATGTGAATTCCCTCTGTGCTCTTCTTTATGATTATCGCTGCGTCCTCCGAGTATTTCTTGAACGCCTGCGGGTCTGTGAAGGGAAAGGGGGGAACTGCGACGACGACGCCAACCTGAAAGCCCCTTTTGACCTTCAGCTCCGGTTTCTCTCCCCTCGCGAGACCGTAGAGAAACTCGCCCCACTCGCTCAGGACGCCCTCCATCTGGATGTTAATGGTCGGGTATCCGAACCGGGTGGTGAACTCGAGCGGGTAGATTCCCCTGACGTTGGCAATACAGTTGATGTCGACATAGCCCACGTACTTTGCCGCCGCCAGCTTTTCCTTCATTTTCAGGAGGGTCTCGTCGAATATTTTGTTCCTCTGCGTCCAGAACATTGAGGTGCCCATCTCGCCGGTATTGGGTCCGATGTCTCCGGGAAACATCCTCTTGTGCTCGAAGTTCACGTTGATCGGGTAGATGAAGTCCGAGCCGTTAAAGAATGCCCCCACTGCCACCTCCACACCAGAAGCGAACTTCTGAAGCTGGAACTCCTTCATCCTGGTGCCCCATGAGGTCTTGTAGAGCTCGAGTATCTCTATGATGTCCTTTCCGTCCTCATCCTGACCCACATAGCATAGCTCCTTCTCGTTCTGGGCTTTCCCGGAGGGCTTAATTACATACCTGCCGGGGTTTTCCTTCAGGAATTTTAGTGCGTCGTCAAAAGAGGTGAAGTCCCAGTGTGGCAATATGCTTATGCCCGCGGCCTTCATCTCGTCCTGGCCGAAGTTCCGGTCGTCCTCGAGCCTGTCGGTATAGGGCGTTCCTCCAATCACAGGTTTCCCCTGGGCGCGCAGTTTGTCCGCGACTTCGCCAAAGCCAATGTCATCGAAGACCACAACATCCGCCCAGTCCACATACTCTTCCCAGTTATCGACCTTGTCCACGAAGCCATCAGCGATGTCCTTCTCCGCTTTATCCAAAATGCAGTACTTCACCAGATGGCCCTCCTTCGATATCTGCCAGGCCAGGTCGTGAATCAGCCCTTCGAAAGAGACGAAAAGGAATTTCCTCACAGGTTTCGCTCCCTCAGTGCTCCCATCATGCATCAAAATGTATATTGATTTAATATAATATAAACTTGCCCATCGATTCAACTCTTTAAACCCGCGCGTTCAGAATTAATTTGGCGCCACGATTCCGAGCCCCAGTCCCGGGTGGGCGGGCACGCTGTTCTCCCCACGTGCGGTGCGAACACCGCCCCTGCATGGGTCTGATGCGAGCTCTAGATGCCCGTCAAGGTCGGCGTAGGCGATGCTCGAATCAGCAAGGGCAAGGTGAGTGGCAGCTGTGATTCCCAGCTTCGTCTCAATCATGCACCCCATCTGGCATGGCATACCCGCCGCCTCGCAGATGCGCGCCATCTGGAAGGCCCGGCGCAGGCCGCCGGACTTCATCAGCTTCAAATTGACCATGTCTGCGGCATCCGCCTTTATTACTCTCAGGAGCTCGGCCGGATACCTTACGCTCTCATCCGCCATTATGGGGACGGGTGAGCTCTTCCTGACCCGGGCGAGTGCCCTAAGAGCGTTCGCGGGCACGGGCTGCTCGCAGAATTCGATGTCGCACCCGTGAATTCGTCTCAGAACATCGATCGCCTGGGAGGCTGTGTAGCCTTGATTGGCGTCCACCCTTATTCTCACACCGCCCCCGAGCCAGCTCCTGAGACGCCTTACTCTCGCGACATCGCTCTCAGGGTCCCTCCCAAGTTTGACCTTCAATATCCGGAATCCTCTCCTGATAAGCTCCTCGGCCCGACGCAGCGTTTCTTCTCCGGTGCCTATGGATATCGTGACTGAGGTCTCTATTCCCCTCCTCATCCCACCGAATAGGTGCCTCACAGGCACGCCGTAGTACTTTCCCTTTAAATCGTGCAGGGCGATGTCAAGCGCAGCGAGGGCGCTCGGGCCCTTTATCCATTGCGCGGCGAACTCGAGCGAGGCACCGGTCTCAAGGGGGTCGAGCCTAAGTATCTTCTCAGCTGCTCGCGAGAGCTCTGCAATAACTCCGGAGGGTGTCTCGCCCGTGACCCTTCTCGACGGGACTGCCTCCCCCCAGCCCTCGAGCCCACCGGAGGCTCGCAGGCGCAGGAGAACCCCTTCATAGTAGCGCTGGACTCCAGTGGAGATGACGAAGGGCCGGACCAAAGGTATGATTACTTGATATGTCCGGAGAGAGAGGAGTCTCATGCTCCACCCTCACTGAGTCTCCGAATCGCCCTTCTCAGGCCCGGTCCAATCTTTAGATCTCGCCTTCCCTTAACTCTGAGGAGAATGGCATCCAGAATTCGATCAGGACCATCCCGCAGGACATCCACCGTGGGGAGGCCTGTAGACCTTTCATAATGGAGGCAGATTGTTTGGTGAGGTGACAATCCGGGCCGGCCCTCCTGCTGGGATGTTGAGATGGAAGAAGCCATGCACTGCATCCCGCGCGTGTGGATAGAATCTCGCATCAGGCGCTGGCAGTTCAGGGAGAGCCCCACAGGCTCGGCGCCAGACAACTCACGCACAAGCCGCGCCTCCTCCATCGGCTCGTGAACCCTCTGGTCCGGGAAGCTCGGCCTGTATCTTCGACCGGGCTCATGTACAAGCACTATAAAGTGCGGTCTTGCGCCGTAAAGGATTCCCAGCGTGACGGGCCCATAGGCTAGGTGGGTTAGGGAAGCCTGGCCCTGGACGAATATCAGCTCTTTTCCCTTCTCCACCATCCTTTTAACCATCCCCTCGACTGCCCCGGACATAAAGTCACCAGGCACACGATCAATTACCATGCCCGCGTCACACCCAACCATAACCCCGGTCTGGCCTGTAGCTACAAAGGCGGCGTCGATTCCGCGTGAAAGAGCTCCACGATGGAGCTCGATTGTCACGGTCCTCTTTCCAACAGCACAATCCGTTCCGCAGACCAGAACCACGGGCACATTAGCTCTGTACCCGCGAGCGACGTCAAGAAGAGCCGGAGGGCGCCTCACATCCCAGATTGACACCCCATATTTCCGCGCGAGACTGGCGAACTCGGCGTCGTCTCCCAAGAAGTCGTGAAGGCCACTGACGATGTCCATACCCCTTTGCAGGGCCTCTTTTATGTCCCTTCGCCAAACCGGAGGGAGACGCCCTCCGGTCGGAGCGACGCCCACAATCAATGCCCACCGCTCCCCCCGCACCCTCCTTTTATGCCCCTCAGAGATTCCGGCAACACGCGAGCGCAGAGGAGGAATTCCAGGCACCTCACTCAGACTTCCCACCACCGGTATTCCTCTCCTCCCGATTCCCATCAATTCCCCCGCGTCTTCCCCCTCGCAGGTCTCATCAACAACCGCCATCACCTTGTATCGGCGTCCATGAATAATAAGACCATGGGCAGTCTTCGCACTGGACGTCCGGAAATAGCCACGCGCAAGAACTACTGATTTCTTCAAGCTGATTGATATATATACTAGACATATAAAGGATTTTCTAATAAAAAGAAGCTTATTTAAGTATAAAATTCATTTATATAGTAAAAAATAAATATCGTCAGCATATAATAAAATTGAGGAGGCAAGACATTGATACCTTTCGAGGAGGTGAGCGTTCTAGATAGAAATGCCCAGTATCTTGGAATACCTACTTCCCAGCTTATGGAGAACGCGGGCAAAGCGGTCGCGGAAGCTGTGATGAACAAATACCAATTGAAGCATAAAAAGGTTCTTGTAATCTGCGGCACAGGCAGGAACGGCGGGGACGGCTTCGTCGCTGCCAGATATCTCAGAGTCCACTGCGACGTCACCGTTGTTCTACTGGGTGACGAGAAGAGTATCACCTCCGACCTAGTGCGCCTCAACTTCTCCAAAATTCGGGGCAAGGTCCGGACCCTTATATCACCTTCAAACATCGGGGAAATCATCTCATCAAGCGACATAATCATTGACGCCATGCTCGGCGTAGGGATATCCGGTAAGCTCAGGGAGCCCTACGCCAGCGTTGTGAAGAGGCTCAACGCATCAAAGAAGCAAATCGTATCCGTGGATGTTCCCACTGGACTGGGCACGGAGCTAATGGTACGGCCGTCAATGACGGTGACCTTCCACGACATGAAGGAGGGTATGGAGAGCGCGAGGTGCGGGAAGATTATTGTGGCCGATATTGGAATTCCTAAAGAGGCTGAACTCTATATCGGACCGGGTGAGCTCGTCTATATCCCTAAGCCGTCACCAACATCACGGAAGGGTGACAACGGCAGGCTTCTGGTTGTCGGTGGGGGACCTTATACCGGCGCCCCCGCGTTCGCCGCCCTTGCAGCCTACAGAATGGGTGTGGACTTGGTCAGAATTCTCACACCTTCCACTGCTGCCGCTGTGGTCGCCTCCTATTCTCCGATGTTCATTGTTCACTCCCTACCCGGGCAAAATCTGAACTCCTCGCACATAGAAGAGGTGACCGCGGCCCTAGGCGATTGCGACGCCATGGTCATCGGACCTGGTCTGGGAGCGACACCGGATACTCTCTCCACGGTTCTGGAGATTCTTTCAAAATGTGAGAAGCCTATAGTGGTGGACGCAGACGCAATAAAGGCCCTCGGCCAGAGACGTAAGCACCTGCCTTCGCTTAGAGGCGTCGTCACCCCACACGCTGGAGAATTCGAGATTCTAACTGGGGAGAAACTGCCGGAGGATATTGAATCCCGGATGAGCTCGGTCAGGACGTGGGCCAAGAAGTTCGGATTGACGATTCTTCTGAAGGGGAGGCTAGATGTAGTCTCGGATGGAAGCCGGGTCAAGCTCAACCGGACCGGGAACCCTGGGATGACGGTGGGGGGTACGGGCGATGTTCTCACCGGAATCGTGGGCGCTCTTCTGGCTAGGGGTGTCTCCCCCTTTAACGCGGCGCGCGCTGCCGCGCTGATAAATGGCTATTCCGGAGACCTCGCTTTCGCCGAGCTCGGGTATTCCCTCGGCCCTCTCGACGTAATCGCCAGAATAACCGAGACTTTAAAGAAATTCGTTGAGTGGTGGACTGTACGGCCCGAAACCCAGTAGGGTTTCTCGAGCCGATATGCCCATTAGGGGCTTCGTGTCGGGCGACATCCACAGCAATCTTTAAATCCTCCCTGAGGACCGCGGAGAAAAGCTTTAATATTGATGGAGTCTAAAACAAATCATGTGCCGCCGGCGTTGCGGCTGTGGGGTTTGGTAAAATGTACGGTGCGGACGGGCGAATAGCGGTCGGAGAGGTGATGACTAGGAAGCCTATCACGGTCAGCCCGGGGATGAGTCTACACCGCGCCGCACTGCTCATGCGCAGGCGCTCGATTTCCACACTTATTGTCGCTAGCAGAGGATCTCCCGTGGGCATTGTCACAGAGAAGGACCTCGTCGATAAGTGTGTGGCTACGAATACCAAACCAAGCCGGCTGAAGATAAAGGATGTGATGAGCTCGCCCCTGGTCAGCGTCGGCCCCGACACGGATCTCGTCGACGCTGCCCGCAAGATGGCCTCCCTTCGCATCAGGAGACTGGCCGTTATCGAGAAGGGCCGGCTGGTCGGAATTCTCACAGAGAGCGACATCCTGAGAATTTCTCCCGAGCTCATCGAGATAACGAGAGAGCTCAGGGCTATCAACCAGCACGGGGAAAGGCTACCGCCTGAAACAGTCAGGGAGGGCATGTGTGAGCGCTGCGAGTCCTTCTCTGACGAGCTGGTGGAGAGGGACGGCCTCCACCTTTGCAAGAACTGTATAGAGGACCTTGACTGAGCCTATTTCATCGAGCTTCCTCTCAGCTTACCACTGTTCCTTGGCGCGAGTCGCGATGGTGATTCCACGCCTCAATCCCCGATTTTTCAATAACTATTTATCAAAGAAGCTCAATCCCGGCCTTGGGGGTAATCCGACATGCCTCTTGCGGAGAGTGTCAAGGCAAGAATTCGGGAGATAGTGGGGGCGGAGAACACCGCAGACGACATGGCCACCCGGTATATTTACGGCTCGGACGCGTCATTACACCACTGCATGCCGGACATCGTTGTGAGGCCTGAGAACCCGCGCCAGGTTCAAGAGATCGTCAGAATTTGCAATGAAGAAAGAATTCCCATCGTTGTCCGGGGGGCGGGCACCGGCCTCTCGGGGCAGACCGTGCCCGTGAGGGGCGGCATCGTTATGGACATGATGAGAATGAATCGCATCCTCTCCATCAGAATCGAAGACCTTTACATAGAGGTCGAGCCGGGGGTCGTTTTCGCGAAGGTGAATGAGGCCCTCGCTCCATATGGCTACTGGTTCCCCCCTGCCCCCGGAAGTGGCGATGTCTGCACGATAGGAGGAATGATAGGCAACAGCGCCTCCGGGATAAGGACGATAAAGTACGGGGCAACAAGGGATTTGGTCATGGGGCTGGAGGTCGTTCTGGCGGACGGGACGCTCATCGAGGTGGGCAACAGGACCGTCAAGAATGCCAGCGGCTATCAGCTCGAGAAGCTCTTCGTGGGGAGCGAAGGGACACTGGGCATCGTGACGAAGGCCCGGTTACGCATCCTGCCCAAGCCCAAGAGCTCCGGGTCGCTCATCGCCTCTTTCGATTCTCTCGCGGCCGCAGGAGCTGCGATATCGGAGGTTTACAAGAACCGACTGATGCCATCCGCTCTTGAAATCATGGACACGAACTGCATTCAGGCCGTCAAAAAGGCCTTCGGCACGCCACTGCCAGACGCCGCAGCAATCATTATCATCGAGATGGACGGGGACCCGAGGGTGGTTGAGGAGGACCTGAAGGCCGCCGGAGAAATCTGCAGGGCGGCGGGGGCGCAGAACATCGACTACGCCACCGAGCCCTCCAAAATCGCGAGGATATGGGAGAGCAGAAAATCGGTGCTTCCGGCGATGGCGCGATCGGGCGAGAGGGGGCCGATATCGCTCGCGGACGACATGGGCATCCCGATATCCAGGGTCGCGGAGGTCATAGGGCAATTCCCGGATATAGCTAAAAAGTACAACATTGTAATAGGCGCCTACGGCCACGCGGGCGAGGGCAACATCCACGGCAAGGTGCTGCTCAACCTGAAGTCGGAGAGGGAGTGGGAGGCGGGGAGGAAGGCCACCGACGAAATATACGAGGCCGTGCTGAAGGCAGGCGGCACGATGAGCGCGGAGCATGGAATCGGGATAACGAGGGCGAGGCTCTTCAAAGTGGAGAGGGGGCCAGCGGTGGAGGTAATGAGGAAAATAAAGAGAGCCCTCGACCCAAACAACATCCTCAACCCCGGGAAGATATTCGATGCGCCGGACGACATGTACTCGTACAACAGGTATGTGATGGGGGGGGATGATTGAGATGGCGGCGCCCGTTGCCCTTCCGGTCATGGATGGCCTTAAGTCGGCGGAGGACATGATTCTGACCTGCACTATGTGCGGGTACTGCAAAGAATCGTGCCCGTTCTTCAATGTGATAGGATGGGACAGCAACACCTCGAGGGGGAGGATCCTGCTCTCCTATGCCCTCCTGCACAAAATGATTCCGCCTGATGAGAAAACTATCGAGAACCTCTTCAAATGCACTCTCTGCCGGAGGTGTGAGGTGGCTTGCTCTTCGAGACTGAAGATTCTGGAAATATTCGAGGCAGTGAGGAGGGACATAGCGCGCAGCGGCATGCATCTCCCTCCCCACAAGGCTGTGCTGAGGAATATAGATGAGGGCGGCAACATCTACGCCGACAGGACTCCTTCAACGGAGATGCACGACGAGAGAGAGCATCCGGCGCCGGTGGCCTTTTTCGCGGGCTGTGTCAGCACATATGCGAACAGGAAGCCCGCGCTCAACACGAGAAAGCTCCTGAAGAGGCTCGGCGTGGACTATACGATGATTAACGAGATGTGTTGTGGCTACCCCCAGTACTTACTAGGAGCGGACTTCAGCAGGGTTGCCAGAGAGAACCTCAGTAGGCTCGAGGGGCTCGGTGTCAAGGAGGTTGTTTTGAGCTGCGACGGCTGCTACAGGATGTTCAAGGAGGCATATCCAAAAGTGAGGAAGAGCGATATAAAGGTGAGGCATATCGCCGAGCTTCTTGCTGAAAACCTCGACAGACTCCCCTCCCCGAAGAGCCGGCAGACCGTGACCTACCACGACTCTTGCGACCTCGGAAGGCACATGAAGATGTACGACCTCCCGAGAAAGGTGCTCTCGAGGTTCGCTGACATCAAGGAGATGCGCAGCACGAAGGAGCAGGCGCTCTGCTGCGGGACCGGTGGAGGGGTGAGAATCGCCTTCAGCGGTGAGGCTGATGGAATTGCGGCCAGACGCCTCGAGGAAGCCGGGATGGCAGCGGAGGTCATGGTCACCACATGCCCCGCCTGCGCCCACACAATGGGCGTCGTGGCGAAGAAAAAGAAGAGCCGCGTCCAGCCCGTGACTCTCGCCCAGTTCGTTGAGGAAGCCATTGAGCGGGAGGAGAAACGATAGCACTTGGATGATGCGCCCCCGTCCATAACGTTTTACACGGACCAATCCCCAATTAACCGCCCGCACATCCGGGGCCGCCTACGGTTCCTTTCATCGCTGAGGGATAGAATTTATTAGATTCCACCTGATTTAGAGTACCGGATGGCAACCATCGACGAGCGAATAAAGGAGGTCGAAGAAGAGATAAGAAGAACCGAGTACAATAAAAAGACCGCCCACCACATAGGAAAGCTCAAGGCCAAGCTCGCGCGGCTTAGGGAAGAGGCGGAGAGGGCACGCGCGAGACGGGGGGGAGGAGGCAGACGTTTCTCGGTTAAGAAGAGCGGCGACGCAACCGTGGCACTCCTCGGCCCTCCAAACAGCGGCAAGAGCACCCTGCTCAACCGCATCACGGACGCGCAGAGCGAGATTGGCGACTTCGCCTTCACCACTAAAGAGATTCGCCCCGGAATAATGAGCTATGAAGGAGCCCAAATTCAGCTCTTGGACATGCCTGGCATACTGCCCGGAGCGGCCTCGGGGCGCGGACGGGGGAGGGAAGTCCTGGGTTCGGCCCGCTGCGCGGACCTCATTCTCATCTTTCTCGACGTACTCAATCCTGATCTCGAGAGTCTCGTCAGGGAAATGCGTGAAGCGGGCATCAGGCCAAACGAGCGCCCGCCGGACATCACTATCGCTAAAAAGGAGAGGGGCGGTATAACGATAAGCTCGACGGTGACGATGACTCGTCTGGACCCCGCCACCGCGAGGGCAATTTTGAATGAATATGGCGTCGTCAATGCTGACGTAGTCTTTCGAACCGACGCCTCCGCCGACCAGCTGATCGACTCACTCTCCGAGAGCTGCGTCTATGTACCCGCGATTGTGGCGCTTAACAAAATAGACCTTATTCCGCGAGAGGAGCTGGAGCGAGGGCTCACGAATCTGGCGGGCTGGAGAGTTTACCCGGTGAGCGCCCTGACCGGGGAAGGGCTCCCTGAACTACAGAAGGGAATCTATCAGGCGCTCGACCTCAAGCGGGTGTACCTGAGGCCCCAAGGCGGCGAGGTTGACCGCTCGAGACCTCTGGTCCTGAGAAGGGGCGGAACGGTGGGGGACGTCTGCGACCGGTTGCACAAGGAGTTCAGGAGGAAGTTCCGCTATGCGGTGGTTTGGGGGAGTAGCGTGAAGTTCGACGGGCAGCGAGTCGGTCTCGAACACGAGCTCGCGGACGGAGACGTCCTCACAATTGTCCTGAGCGCTTGAGGGACTTCAGCCGTGGTAGGGGGTTGGACCGGATTGGAGCCTAGGACATTGTCATCAGAAGAATGGGCAGGAAGGCGATTGTTTGCGCCCCGCAGAAAAGTCCACCCCACTTCATGAAGTCCCATACGGTCGTTCGCCTGTCATATTTCTTTATGTATCGGTAGGCGATGACAGTTGCGACGGAGGATATCAGTGTCCCGCTCCCACCGATGTTTACCCCGATTGCTAGCGTCTTCCAATCGGGCGACTCGGAGAGGAGGAATGTGGCGGGAATGTTGCTCACCACCTGTGAGAGCCCCACGGCGCAGAGCAGGAGGACGGGTCCTTGGAGCTCGATTTTCCAGAACCTCATGGCTGCGTAGGTCGCGAGAGCCATGAATACGAAGAGCGAGAAGAGCCTCCAGTCGAACATCCTGAATACGCGGGCATATTTCTCATCGCTCAGAATGAGCCCAAGGACCAGGGGGGCGATTATCAGAATGGGCAGGAGGCGAAAGAAGAATAGCACTATCACCGCCAGTGCCGTGAGACCCAGAATCGCAGAGCGCCTGTTGGCGGGTTTGGGTCTGAGGGGGTGAAGACATCTGTCCCCGAAGCTCACGCAGATTAGGAGGAGAAGGAGGCCGAAGGAGAGTAGCCAGAGAGGAAGGAGGGCCAGAAGGAACTCGGAGACAGAAACGCTGTAATGAACCGATATGAAAATATTCTGGGGGTTACCGAAGGGGGTCAGGAGGCTGCCGGTGTTGGCAGCGATTCCGTCGAAGATTCCCAGCGTCCTGACGTTCACCCGCGACACCACACCGACGTGAATGGTCAGTGGAACGATGCCCAGAAGCACAACGTCGTTGGTCAGGAAGGCCGATGCGAAAAATACGAGGAGGCAGAGCAAGATGGCCAGCCGCCTTTCAGTGCCTGCACGGTTTACGATGCGCCTACCTATGGAGGAGAGAAAGCCCGAGAGCTCGAAGAGGTTCATCACGAGCATCATCAGGAAGAGTAGTATAAGGAACTCAATGTTCGAGACAAGCCTGGGGTCTAGATAAGGTCCGAGCAGCCGGGACAGATGGAGGCTCTCCAGCATCGTAACAGCGCATAAGCGGCGATGACTTAAAGATTTAGTTTAAGGGGAGGATGAAGATGACCACTGAACATCGAAACTTTCGAAGAAATCGCCTCTTATTCTAAGTGGGCTGATGGGCCCGCTCCGGCTCTTCTGAAGGAAGGAGAACCCGGGTCTGGGTAGGAGGCAGTGGGGCTACTTCTTCTTCAGCATCCCAACGAGCTCGTCCACGCCCATCGCGGGCATAGTCAGTATTTTAATTGTCCCCCTTGACCCTAGTTCCAGTGAGACCCTCGTAATCACCTCGTTGTTCGGAGCCTCAACGATGTTGACGAAGTCGTAGGGGCCGAGGCAGCAGTACTGGGCCACGACCCTCGCCCCCATTGCCTGAATCTCTTTATTCACTTCCCGAATTCTCTCTGGCTTCTCCTTCACCGTCTTCCATCCTTCGTCCGTCAATGTAGACAGCATTATATAATGCGGCAAACCGACCACCCGCATAGCCATTGTCCTGCGAATTTAAAAGCCTTTCCGGCCGGCCTGCATATCCCTCTTTTTAAGCGCTCTCTGGTGCTCCTCGATTAGCCTTCTGATATCTTCCTCGATGGCTTGCCGGACTTCAGGTGAGAGCCGGCTCGTGTGGGGAGGTTCCGCATGGCCCCCAGGAACGACCACCGGCCTGGTGTGTTTCCTAGGGCTGACCTGCCGCTCTATGAGGGCCTCGATATAGTTCATTATCTCCTCCCTCCTCCTCGCCGTGACCTCCTTCTCCAGCGCGCTCTCTTCATATAGCTGGAACCTTTTCTCCACATATTCATTCTCTATGACCTTGTAGGCGCGGAACTGCCTGTTGACCGGGTCGATGACGATGGTCGTGTGGTAGGGTTTGTTAAAGTTCTTTTTCTGGGTCTCGAGATCCTTCTCGGATAAAAAGGGGGTGAAGCCCGGGTGAGAGTGGTACCATCCCACAATCAGGTATTCATACTCCAGTTCGTTTAGGGCCCTGGCAATCTCCTCCAGCCCCTTAGCCCCGAAACGTACGGAAGTGGCGGTGCTGTCCTCCGTCTCGGCGGCCACGGCGTCCTCCGCGACCGTATAGATTCTGTTTTTCCACTGGAAAATGTCCCCGAGAATGAGGCCCATTACCTCGATCTGCTGGTCCATGTAGTCCATGCAGTGGCTGATCATCTTATGGAAGCAGCCATGGGAGATGTAGAGCTCTGGCCAGTCCTCCGTTAGATCCCAGTCGGAGAGGTCCAGGTCCTCAAGTCTAGCGATGGACGGCGGGGGGCGCGTCTCGATCGGCCTGCGAATCTCCTTAATTATCTTCGGTGCTTCGCCCATTCCATTTGATAAGAGAATGGCAAAGGGGTATTAAATGATTAAGAGGGAATTCTTTATATGCCCCTTCCCTCATGGTCCCCCGCCCCGGGGGGCTCCTACGGGCACCCAGCGAGGGACGTCACCGGAACTGATGCGAAGATGTACCCGACCAGAGGCCGGTGGAACCCACCCCACAAGTGGGGGAGGTTAGGAAAGCCGACCGAGGGGTGAATTCGCGGGAGCAGGTGATGGCGATGGTGAAAAGCCTGTATAAATATATCAGCGAGGTGTGGCATAAACCGGAGAAGAGCGTGGCAGGGGAGCTTCGCTGGCAGAGGATGGTCCAGTGGCGCTCAGAGCCAGTTTTCCAAAGAATTGAGAGACCGACGAGACTGGACCGCGCGAGGGCGCTTGGATACAGAGCGAAGCCGGGGTTCATTATCGTTAGGACGAGGGTCAGACGAGGGGGGCTCAGAAAAAGGGCGATTCGGAAGGGGAGAAAGCCAAGGTCGAAAGGCATTCTGAGCATCACGATGGCCAAGAGCATCAAGAGAATCGCGGAGGAAAGGACCCAGAAGCACTACCCAAACATGGAGGTCCTCAACTCCTATTGGGTCGGCCAAGACGGGAAGCACAAGTTCTATGAGGTTATTCTGGTCGACCCATGCCACCCCGCAATCATGTCCGACCCGAAGCTGAACTGGATATGCATGCCCCAGCACCGTTCAAGGGTGTACAGGGGCCTGACCTCCGCCGGGAAGAAGGGCCGAGGGCTGCGGTACAAAGGTAAGGGGGTAGAGCACGTCCGGCCATCCATTCGGGCCGGTGATGGACGGGGTAAGTAGCCCTCCAACCCGCTCGGAGCACTCTCGAAGTCGCTGTAAAAATGGACATGTGGATGAATGAACCTCGCGCGGCGGCCGCTCAGGACGGGGGGAGTCCCCGCGCATTTGGGGGAGGCCATCCGGAATGAGCGTGAAAAAAAAGGCGGTCTTCGTGGACCGTGACGGAACGCTTAATGTGAATATAGATTATCTCAGCGACCCCTCATTATATCAGCTCTATCCCGGCGTGGCAGAAGGCCTGCGCATGCTCAAGGAGGAGGGGTTTGTAATCGTCGTGGTTACCAACCAGTCGGGCATCGGCCGGGGCTTTTTCGACGAGACAACTCTTGAGAGAATTCATGATAAGATGAGGTTGGAACTCGCCAAGGGCGGGGCCTCCGTAGATAGAGTTTACTACTGCCCCCACCTCCCCAGCGAAGGCTGCGCATGCAGGAAGCCCGGCACAGCGCTGTTTGAGAGGGCCGCGGAGGAGCTCGGGATAGACCTGAGGCAGTCCTTCGTCATCGGTGACACGTATATGGACGTGGCAGCGGGACATACAATCGGTGCCCGAACGGCCCTCGTCCCGGAACCCCGGCACAGGGAAAGAATTCTCGCTGAGATGAAGGGCTGGGATGTGAGGCCGGATTTCATCGGTGAGGACTTCCTCTCCGCGGCACGCTGGGTCGTTGAGATAAGCCGGGGTCGAGTCCCGGGCACTGAACATCGCTGACAGCTCCCGGCGAAGCTAGTGGAAACCGCGGCTCGGCCGGATACTCCGAGCGGGAATAATAAATATCGCACACTACCTTTCAGAAACTGTGATGCCAGCCGGCCAGCTGGGAGACCCACCAACCCACCTGCCCACCAGGGAGGGGGGTAAAACACCGCCAAGGGATCAAAACCTGGGGAGTATACTCGGGGTCTTCCTCGCTGCATTTCTCGTCGTCAATGCAGTCCTAGGGGCGTGGTTTCTCTTCAGAAATTCTGGGAGGATGGACGACCCAATGGTCCCTAGGGCGGGGTTCGGGAGCAATGATGTCCGGGCCCCCCTCATCCCCGACTACGATCCGATCTCGTGGGAGGAGAGACCGGCAGCTAGCGCGATTGTCGGCCCCGGGTATTCACTAGAGTGGAGGTGGGAACTCGGGCGATGCTTCACTCTGTGGGGAGGGGAGCTGAGGCTCTGGGTCAGGAATTCCGGTTCAAGCGAACTCTTCATCTACGGGTTTTCGATGGAGGGCGAGTGGGGGGCGCCCATCTGCGCTTCGGTCGGGGTCACTGTCCCGAAGGGGTCCGAGACCGCTCTCGGAATTCTGCACTTTCAGGGTCCAGAGCAGCACGGCTCCTACAATTTCACTGTAAAAATGGCTGTCATGGCTCAGAGCAAGCTCGGGCCGGTCAGAGGCTGGTTTGACTATGGATGGGTTGGAAGTGCCCCCAGAACCCTCACATTCCTCCCAGGAGGAATCGACCCCGGGATTCCGATTAGGAAGAACCCCGCATGCTACTTCGACAAGCTCAACCGCCTGATGGACCCCTCGGACTCAGAGGTGTGCTCGAAGGCCGCGGGAATCCTCTCGCTCCACCCCGGGCCATTCAATATCTACCACGCCGCAGAAGCGTTCGACTTTGTCCGGGACGAGATAGAATATCTCAATGAGTCCGGTGGGGAGGACTACTGGGCCCCGCCCGCCGAAACCCTGCGCACCGGCCGGGGCGACTGCGAGGACCAAGCCCTCCTCCTCTCTGCCCTAGTGACGGCCATGAACGGCACCACGCGCTTCCATATCATAAAAAACCACGCCTTCTGCAGCATTTATGTCGGACGAGACCTCTCTTCGGTCGAGCTCGCTCTAGAGCGCTATTACAACACGGACCTGAAGCTTGCCTATTTTCAGGACCCGCTGGGCTTCTGGCTCGCTGCCGACACAACCTCCTCACTCCACCTGGGGGCCCTCCCACTCGGCGGAGAGCCCGTGCCGGGGGGCTGGGCCCTGACCGGCACCACGTATCATTTCACCGTGGATATGCTTCCTCGGTAGAGGTGGATTCTGAACGCTCTCTCCCCTCCACACGCTCACTCCCCTCCCGACTCACCATCCTTCTGGGAATGGACATGAGACACGGGGTTCACCTGTCACGTTTAGCATCATTATAGAGCGGCCGGGGGGTTTGGCTCCGTATCCCTCGACGAGGCCTCAGCCCTTCCATTGTATCCCGAGAGCCAGATGGTCGCGGTGGTAGGGCTCGAGACGGATTTTCTCGGTGACCTTGACGGATGGAGACGCCTCGAGCGACGCCAGCACCCGGCGGAAAGTCTCTTCAGGCCTCTCGGAGGAGGATACGCTGCGCGCCTTGAGCATTAGGAGGGCCCTCCCTCCCCTACGGAGAAGCATCTCCGCGTTGGCCATGAAGACCTTGTCCTGGTCCCTCTGCGCGATATCCTGATAAATGAAGTCAACCGCCCCCACAACGGCCATGTAGCTCATAGGGTGCCGCGCGTCGGCCTCCAGAGGGAACATGTTGGGCCTCTCCCTGCAGACGCCGAGAAGGTCCCTGAATGCCCGAGGGGAAATCTCGACGCAAAACACCATTCCGTCAGGGCAGAGATCAGAGACATGGCTCGCGGTCGTCCCGCTGGCTGCACCGAGATAGAGCACCCTCGAATCCCTCTCTATGGGGAGTTCCTTCAGACCATTCTTTATTGCAGCTGCGAGCTTGCTTCTCCAGGGGTTCCACTCGCGATAGAGCTCCCCTTTGATTTCAACTATCTTCTCACCGTACACGCTACCGCCAGCCAGCCTGCGGGTATAGAGGTTCCCGCGCGATAGGTAGACCCCTCTGAATCTCGAGGGCTCCAGAATTTTATCACCCGGCCCTGAACTTCGTGTGGCAGAACGGGCAGGCGAGGAAGTCGCGCCTCACAGGCTTTCCACAGACGGGGCAGCGCGCGTCCGGTGTGAATGTGACACCCGGCGATGGTACCCTCGCGAGAGGGGTGGGGGCTGGCGTCTTCGGAGCCTCCTTCTTCGAGGCCTGGACCTTGGCCACGAGCCTCTGAATATTCCCGTGCTGGATAATGGGCTGGGTCTTTCCGAAAGCCACCTTCCTGCCGGGCTCCCCGGCTGCAATCGAAAAAATCGCCTCCGTCAGGTACTCCTTTCCCTCCATATCGCTGAAATGAATTGAAAGCTTCATAGGTATTGTTGCCACGACTAAAGGCCTGATACCGTAAACTTCGTTCACGAACTTCCCCGTCTGGAGCTGGGGAATTCTCATATTGCCCTCAATAGCAACTTGCCCCGAGAACTCCAGCTTCAGGTTGGCGGCGTGGGCGCTGCCTGTGTTCATTATTATCGTGTTGAGCTTTGTGACCGAGTCCACGTTGAAGCTCTCCGATGCAACGGCGAGTATGGAAAGCTCAGGCCTGCTCTTCTCCTTCAGGCGCAGGGCCACCTTCTCCGCCCCCCGGGCGTAGTTGACCGCGGAGGTGTAGGCCTTCCTCTCCAGCTCTGAGGCGGCCCTCTGCATCAGCACCTCGGCCTCGAGGGCCGCAACGCCGAAATTCTTGACACTCTCAAGGTAGCGCGCGGCCTGGGATATGATGGCACTGAAGAACTGGTTGTTGTCGAAGTAGCAGATGACCCGGTCCCGGCCCCCGGCGACCGCAAAGTCTCCCGCGGCCGTCAGAGCAGCGCAGGTGGCGTCCTCGAGCCTCTTCTGTCTCCACACCTCCTCGCCGTTCTGGTCCATAAGATATACATGATCGTCGGCCGAGGCCACTATCGCAAACTCCCCATTTGTCGAGATTGCAACATCGAGGACTCTATCCCGGCACTGCCAGCGCTTGACGAGTGCCCCGTTCCTTGAGAGGAGATGGACCTCGTTTCCTACCCCGACCACAATGTTGCGCGCAGAGAGGGATAGGTCCATACAGGAGGCGGTCTCGGGGTTCCTAGGGTTCCAGAGGAGGGAGCCCGTCCTCTCGAAGAAGTAGAGCCTTTTGTCCATCGAAGAGGCGAGGAGGTAGTCCCCGTTGTCGGATATCGCCACGGTCCGAATCGGGCCCTCCGTGCGGTAGCTCCATATCAGCTTTCCACCAATGTCGAGGAGGTATATCGAGTGGTCGTCAGACCCCGCAACGACGTAGTTTCCATTTGAGGATATACAGACGTCATGCACCGCGCCACCCATTCTCGCGCCCCAGAGCACCTTGCCGCTTCTGTCGAGAACGTAGGTGTTCATGTTCTCGCTGCCTATCACCACGGAGGAGCCCGTTGAGTTCATGGAGAGGCTGGTAATGGGCTCCTTCAGGCCCATCTTCCAGAGGACGTTGCCATTTCTATCGTAAAGGTGGACCCTGGCGTCAGCGGTGATTATGGATATTAACTCGCCGTTGCTCGACATTTTCAGCTTGAGTATCGGTGCCCCTGCGTCCCTCTGCCAGATCGCCTTGCCCTGATTATCTAATAGGAGGAGGGTCCCGTCGGAAATGCCCGCCGCAACCAGCTCGCCGCCTTTGGTGATGGCGACGTCTCTGACCTCATTTTTAGTCTGGAATTCCCAGATCTTCGCAGCCTCGGGCAATAGCAACCTCCGTTGGCGTAATAACTCCTTGAGAATATTATATCTTTCCCCTGCCGCCGGATGTCCCTCACCTTTCGCCCCGGCGGCCGCGTTTTCCGCAACCGCTGGCCCCCCTTCTCTCCCTGTCCAGCGTTGATTCCTTTTGAATTCGAGAGAGCTTTTTCTGAAGACCCTCCTTGATGGCCTCTGTAATGTCTCTTCGGCCGAAGGCGTCGGCGCGCGCCGCGAGCGAGGCGCTGGATGCTAGGGCCCTCGCGACCTTGCCCCTCAGCCTCGGCGGCGCCCTGTGGACGAGGGGGTGCTGGAAGAGGACACCGTGCTTGGGCGGCCTCCCTCCCGTTTTCATGAACTGGAAGAGGGCCTTCTCCGCGCCGAGGAGCTGGACTGTGCTCGCAGGGAGCCTCGCAAGCCTATCCAAACTTCCAGTGAGGGAAAGAAGCCGGGCTGCGAGGAGGGGACCCACGATGGCGCTCAGGTTTGGCGCGAGCTCCTCCATTCTCTTGGTGATGTAGCCCTCGAGCCCTGCCCTGCAGCGACCAACCTCCCTCACCAGAGAGGCCCAGGAACGGATGGCAGCCTCGTCCGCCGGGGAGAGAAGCGCGCCGGGCGAGTCGAACTTCTTGCCCATGGCCCTCTCGACCCCCTCCCTCCCTCCGTACTCTGCCACCGCTTCGACGAAATCTTTGGTCCCAAGGGACTCGGCCAGCTCGGGGAGGTGGAGGCCGTACCACTCCACCAGTCTCTCGGTAAGCAGATTGGAGACGCGGGTTAGCTCCTCCAGCCCCGCAACGGCCTGGGTCACGAGCCTGTCCGGGCCGAGCTCGCCGAGCTTCTCCCTGCCCATCCAGAGCGTGGCCTCGTGCAGGAGCTCCGGTCCAAAGCCCAACTTCCTTCCGAGCGGCTCGAGGTCTGGAGGGGCGCCGGGGACGAGCCTCCCGAGGGAGCGGAGCCTCTCTTCCAACACATCCGGGACAGGTCCTCCTTGGAGGGACTTTCCTTCACCCTCCTCCGAAACTGCGGAGAGCCGGCCCCTCCGCGCCCGCCGGGCAGCATGGGTCTCAACCTTTGGCCCCTCGGGTGCCTGTGAAACGACTCCCCCTCCTCCTTCCGCCGGAGCGCTAGACTCTCCTCTAGAAGCGCCTCCCGCCGCCGGAATCTCTCCCCCGCCCGCACGCGCCGTCACAAGAGCGGCCAGCTCCCTCTCCTCATCTAGAATCTCACCCCTCTCGATTCTCCGGAGGCGGCGGGCGAGCTCGCGCGGGTCGCGCGGGGCGGGCCTCTGCTCGACCACGCGCTTCCCATCTAGCAGGAAGGTCCCGAACCAAGTGGTGACGAGGAGCATTCTTTCCCGGTTGGAAATACGCCTGGAGCTGTATAAATGTTGGCGCAAGAACCATGGGTTGGAGACGGAGGAGGCCCGTGAGCCTTTGTATTGAGTTGTGAATTTGTCATAACAAAGCGATATTGCTGAGGACGAAAAGCAGCACTCCAATAATAGCAACGGCTAGGCACCCCGCCATTTTCAGCCCCGCGGTCCACAGGCGATGCCTCTTCTTCCCAACCTGCATCTCGTAGAGCTCGATATATGGCACCACCCCTCTCCTGTACCATCCCCTTATCTCAACCTCCTGTCCGAGCCAACTCTCGGTCCTTAATAGGCCCACGAAAAAATTGATTATCGGCAGAACCTGGTCATAGTCCAGCAGAATCAGGCCGGTCCCGTCGTCGAGCTTTATGTCCTCGTTAAAGAAGAGGCCTGGCCTCCCCCTCCCGATTATTTTCCCGCTCAGCTCCACAGGAATTCCCCTGACGGGGCTCGCCTTCGGCTCTTGGAGAAGGTCAACAACGCGAGCACTCGCGAAATTGTGCGGGTACTTGTAGACCTGGAGATAAACGAAGCCGAATAGCCCGGCAAAGAAAAGGAGGGCACTGAGCGAGATGAAGAATGCAACCATCAGCCCGACCGGGAATAGCCACCAACCGACAAAAATGGCGATGGGGATGGACAGGGCCCAGGAGCCCCTGATGAATATGTCCCGGAGGAAGTCGTCCCAGTAGGACTCTGGCTGCTCGAGGTCGAAATTTATATAAGGGGTCTGGCCCAGCTCAGAGGCGATCTTGCCTAGGGCCTTTATCCTCTTCGCGGGCAGGGGATGGGTCATCGTCAGCTCCGAGAAGAAGGCCCAAGGGTTCCACAGGTCCCAGGCCATCACCCTCTTCAGCGTCTCCTTCGAGTAGGAGCCGGCGGTGGTCGCTTGGACCGCCAGAGCGCGCGCAATTCGGGCGTCGAAGAACATCAGGGGGTTGGTCTCAAATCTCGTCTGGCGCTTGACCTGCTCCATACCCTGGCCCTTCCCTTCGACCGCCAGACCGTAGGCTATTTTTATGAGCGCACTGGAGAGCGCGTTGGGCCTCCCCGTGCTCCGGGCGGAGAAGTCGTCGGCGTAGTACTCCCTGTATCGGCTAACCATCAGCGCGATCAGCTGGGCGAAAAGGTAGGCGAGGAAGGCAATGACTCCGGCGATCGCAATCGCCGCTACGGCCTGCCCCTTCCCCTTCCCCCCTCCCTTCATATATCGAATCGAGCGGAAGGCGGCGCGGTAGAAAATGTAGAGGATGAGAGGGACCATCGCCACCACGGTCATCACGACAAAGTCGTTGTGTACGATGTGGCCCATCTCGTGCGCGACGACCGCCCTCTGCTCCTCCTCGTCGCAGTACTTAAATATCCCTTCCGTCACGACCAGATGGGCGCTGCGCCTCGTCCTACCGAACGCGAAGGCGTTGGGGTTGCCGTCCTCGATGACTCCCAGCGCAGGCACTGGAATTCGGTTCTCTCGGCAGGTGCTCCGAATGTAGTCCTGGATGGAGGCGGGGAAGTAGGATATGTTCACCCACTTTATTTTGTATATCCATTTAATAACCGCCGGTGAAACAGCCCACTGTAGCAGCACCACCCCGACAGCTGCGAGCAAGGAAAGCGCCAGACCTATAAGAAAGGGCAGGTCGAAGAGGAGAATCAGCACCATAAAGAAGGCGAACAGAATTCCGAATAGGACCGATATCGCGAGGTACATCCTCGCCATCAAGGCCATGAAATATATATTTCGCGACCGACCTTTTAGTTTTTACTCTCACGACCCCGCTCCGGGGATTGCGGGGCTTAGGAGCCTCGCGCTCAACCCTTGTATATCTAGGGTGGAAAGGCAAGGAACAGCAGGCCCCCACCGACCACAAACGATATATTTTGAGTGGGGGGTTGAAGCGCCCGGGTCTTGCCTATGCCAAAGGGTTCGCTCGACGGAGAAGCGGGAGCGGTCGGGAGCAGAGCAATAATCGAGACCATCAACCTGACCAAGAGGTTCAACGGCTTCACTGCTGTAGACCGTGTGAACATTCGGGTCAATGAGGGAGAGATATACGGCCTCCTCGGACCAAATGGGGCGGGGAAGTCCACACTGATAAGAATGCTCACGACCCTCTCTCTTCCTACAGAAGGCTCGGCGAGGATCGCCGGTTATGACGTGGTCAAGGAGGCCCACAGGGTCAGGGAGCTCGTCGGCATCGTCTCGGAAAAGATGATAATGTACGAAAGGCTCACCGCCTACGAGAACCTGAGGCTATTCGCTAAGCTCTATAACGTACCTAAAAGTGAAACGGATGCGAGAATAGAAGAGCTCCTGAAAATCGTCAACATGACGAAATGGGCCGACGAGCAGATAGGGAAGTTCTCGACCGGCATGAAGCAGCGCATCAACGTCATCAGGGCGCTGGTCAGCATGCCACGAGTGGTCTTCATGGACGAGCCCACACTCGGCCTTGACCCCCAGAGCACAGCCGAGATTCGCGCTCTCATCAAGAGGCTCAATAAAAAGGACGGCCTAACCATTGTCCTGACGACGCACATAATGAGCGAGGCCGAGGCCCTGTGTGACCGCATAGGACTGATGGACAGGGGGAGGATAGTTGCGGTGGGGTCGCCAGATGAGTTGAAGGGCCGGATATCGGACCGGAACAACACCGTGGTTGAGCTGGATGTGATCAATGCACCGTCCGACGCGGCCGAGCGACTCCGCGGCCTCTACGGCATAATGAGCGTGTCTCAGAAAGAGAACTGCGTTAAGGTAATCGTTTCTCGAGGCGACGCCTTTCAGGAGGTGGTCGAGGCCGCGGGGAGGGCCGGTCTCAGGCTCAGGAACGCCTCCATCACCCAGCCCACGCTAGAGGACGTATTCCTTCACTTTACAGGTAGGGCTATGGTGGAGGAGGTAAAGGAAAGGGTGTCTATGCACCGGCATGGGCCGCACAGTTTAGGTCTAAGGCCGAGAATCAGGTGATTCTATGGGAGCGGGGGCAGTTATCTACCATTCTTTATGGATAGCCCACAAAGACCTCTTGGAGTTCGCGCGCAATCGGGTGATGCTCGTAATGCTCTTCGTCTTCCCCCTCTTCCTGATGATGATGACGGGCTACATCTTCCCGTCCGGGACCACCCTGAAGGACGCCCCCGTCTCTTTCGTGAATCTGGACAGGGCCAACGGCACCATAGGGGAGGAGGGCCTGACATTCTATCTCACCCTCCAGAGCATAAACCATAGGACCGGCTACTTCTCCATCTCCAACGCCTCGAGCGAGGATGAGGCGCGTGAGATGATTACCCGCGGCGATGTAATGGGAGCCGTGATAGTCCCCGCGAACTTCACATCGAGCCTGCGCGCCGGAAGGCAGGGGCAGGTCACGATTCTCTACGACCAGTCCAAGCCGCAACTCTCGCTCCAGCTCACGGCCCTGCTCAACTCGGTCATATCCCAGATGGGGACGGGCCGGGCCATCCAGACCGTGAACCGCACAACTGGAGAGCCCCTCAACACTTCGGCCGCAATCGTCACTCCCTATAAAATTCATATCAAGGGAACTGTTCCCGGCGACCCGAATTACTTCGAGTTCATGGCGCCGGGAATGATGATGATGGTGGTGATGTTCAGCGTCATGACCGGCCTGCCGAGAGCGATATCTCATGAGAGGGAGGCGGGCACGTTCGACGGCATATTGGCCGCTCCCACTAGCCGTTTCTCCATTATACTGGGAAAAACAATCGCCCAGAGCGTCAGGGGGATGGTTCAGGGAGCTGTGGTCCTCCTTCTGGCCCTCACCCTCTTCGGCGTCACCGTCAACGGCCCGCTGATATTGGTCGTTTTCCTGCTCCTGCTGGGAATCTTCAGCTTCATCGGGCTCGGGATAGCGATAACATCCGCCGCAAAGGACGAAGAGACCGCCGGAACGCTCATGATGGTGCTTCAATTCCCCATGATGTTCCTATCGGGTGTTTTTTTCCCGATAGAGCAGATGCCGGTTTACATGCAGTACGTTGCTAAAGCGATGCCCCTGACCTACGCCACCTCCGCGATGCGCAAGGTCGTTGTCCTTGGAGCGGGACTTGCGGAGATATGGACGGAGGTGGTGGTTCTGCTCGTGTTCGGCCTCGTGCTGCTGCTGATAGCGATACCGCTCTTCAAGAAAGCGATGGCCCAGTGAGGGGCAGTAGCGGCCACATCAGCGAGCAGCATTCCTCAGTGAAGACGGCCCTCAGGCCCCTCCGCCTCGCGTGGCGAACAGTTTCTTCAAGCGGGTAGGCTATGGCGTTTGCTCCGGCGTCTACAGCCAGCTTCTCCAGCAGGGGCTTCTCCGGGCCAGACTGGCGCATACAGCCCAGAATCAGGGGCGTGCGAGGGTTAAGGAGGCGGGCCACAGCGATGAGCTTCGCCACCTCTCCAGGGGGGGGCGTTCCTGTCCTCTCCATTGCCGTCCCGCGAATTCTCGTGAGGGAAATAATAACAATCGCCTCCGGGCGGGCCTCCGTGACATACTCCAGCGCCCTGTATTCTCCCCTGACCTTTCCGTAGTAGAGCCCGACGAGGATGTGGGGGGCTAGGCCAAGCCCGGCTTCCCGGGCCACTTGGAGGGCTTTCCTGAAGTCCTGGGGCTTCTTCCGGAGGTGGTAGACCTCCCTGATGGTTCTCGAGTCCCCGATCACATCTATAAGAACCTGCATCACCCCAGCCTCTCTCAGGGCCCATGCTGTCGCCCGGTCCATCAGGCCCGTGTGGGCGATGACCTTCAGACCCATTTTCCGGAGTTCCGAAATCGCCCCGGTGAAGGGGAGGAGGGGCACGAGGCCCTCCCTGAGTGAGCCGCCGGAGATGAGCACACCTGCGCACCCCTTTTTCCTCAGCTCTCTGCCGACGGCCACGAGCCTGGCCGGAGTGGACACGGGAAGCATGTCTTTCAGCAGGCGTCCCCCGCAGTGCTCGCAGCGGAGGGCGCACCTCCCACCCGTGACGCTGATATTGACGAATTTACCGGGTCGATTGGTAAAGCTCGCGACTCTATAGACCTTCGGGCTGGGTGCTGAAACGCCCAGCACGGGCTCGAAGTTCAGGCGCCGCGCGTCCCAGGCGAGCGCTAAAAGCTCATCCAGCGGCCTCCGTCGAAGCTCCCTGATTCGCCCGACCAAAGCGCTTCCCATTGGGCGAGGGGAGCGAGGGGGGGCGATATATTGTTTTTGGAATTGGGTGCGTGAGCCGCCTCAGCTATCCAATTCGCGCAACGATGCTGGCTGAAATTCTCCGGGTCCGGGGGCGGAGAGTTCCGGCAGGAGAAGATTTAAGGCCCTAACCAGATTTAGCAATGTGGAGGAGTACGAGGTCGCAGTAATCGGCGCCGGTCCCGCGGGCGCCTCTGCTGCTAGAGAGCTAGAGAGGCTCGGGGTGGATTATATTCTAATGGACAGATGCTCTTTTCCAAGGTCAAAACCCTGCGCCGGCATCCTACCTCCCAAAATTGAGGAGCTAGTGGGTCCTCTGCCCCGGACCGTGTATGAGCGAAGAATTTGGGGCTATCATCTCCACACGGCTTCCAGCGCTGAATTCCTCTCGCGCTTCCCCCGCCCGGGATACTCCGTGGACCGGTCTCGGTTCGACTCATGGCTCCTCTCTCGCCTTAAGAAGCAGCCGGTGAGGGCAGAAATGCTCGGTGCATCTCAGGGGCGTGATTCAGTCACGGTGAGAACGAGCACCGGGGAACTCAAGTGCCGCGTGCTCATCGGTGCAGACGGGGCGAACTCTCGGGTGAGGGCAGTGCTCGACGCCGCTCCCGGAGCTATGGCGCTGGCCTGCCAGACTAGTATTCCTATGCCTCCCTCTGAGGTCCGCCGGAGAACGCAGGGGTGGTTCCACGTTTTCTACATCATTCCCGGAGGATATGGGTGGGTAGCGCCTCACAGAAGCTGCGTAAGGGCCGGCGTCGGAAGCACGCTGTCTGGGTGGGGCGCTCCCAAGAGTCTATCTATCTTCCTGAGAATGTCAAAAGTTCGCGAGCTGACGGGCGATGGGGAGTGTATGGGGTTTGAAGCGCACAGGATACCGATGGGCGGCCCCCTGCCAATATTGGGGAAGGGGAGGGTCCTTCTAGCGGGCGACGCGGGGGGTTTTGTCTTCCCCGGAACGGGTGAGGGCGTCCGCTTCGCCCTTCTCTCAGGTACGCTCGCGGCGAGAGCAGCTTCCCTTTGTCTGGAGAGGGGCCCAGGTATTAGGAGAATTGACAGAACCTATCTAAAGCTCCTCGAGGAGGAGGGGCTGCTCTCGCTCAGGGAGGTGGATTTTCGGAGGGTGCTCAGGACCCCCACGAGCGCCGAGAGATACGTGACAGCCCTCCGGGGTCTCAGTGGAAGTGCTTGCTGACGAATTCTTCAACTTCGGGTATTCCGCCCTGCATTATCAGGTAGCCGTTGAAAGGCTCCCTCTCTGTGATTTCGCCGGCGATGGGCGTGAGCATCATTTTTTTGACCTCCTCTGGGTTCTGGGTGTGGCCGAGCACCCAGCCGAGCTTCACATAAGCCACCTCGGGGAGCATGTTGGCGGCCGGGACAACGCCCAGCTCCATCAGGTCCCGCCCAGTGTCATAAACATACATCTGGACGTAGCCCCAGAGGGTCTGCACGGTCATGAACATGGCGATTCCCTCTTCCTTCGCCCTTTTCAGGGATGGGTAGAGGGGCTTGTTCACGTGTCCGAGGCCCGTGCCCGCTATCACAATTCCCCTGTACCCATGGTCAATGAGGGAGTCGATGATGTCGGGCTTCATCGCCGGATAATAGTAAACTATCGCAACCCTGTCATCGAACTTCGTGTCTATAATAATGTCCCTGTCCCTTCTCCTTTTCTTGTAGTCCTGCCTGAGGTACCTGAAGCCCCACTGTGGCGAGACCATGGCGAGAGGTATATCACCTATTGTCCTGAAGGTGGACCTGTAGCTCGAGTGCATCTTCCTGACCCTCGTGCCGCGGTGGAGGAGGCAGTACTCCTCGCTCGTGGGTCCAAACATGCAAACCATTACCTCTGCGATGTCGCACTTCGCAGCGGTCATGGTGGAGCAGATCAGGGTCATGGCGGCGTCGCTTGAGGGCCTGTCGCTCGACCTTTGGGAGCCGACCATCACAATCGGGACGGGCGAGTTCTGGACCATGAATGAGAGGATGGCAGCAGTGTGGTGCATCGTGTCGGTGCCGTGGCCTATGACGATTCCGTCCGCACCCTTGGCCACCTCCTTCCCTATGGCCTCTGCGGTCGTCTTCCACTGTTCCGGCCCCATATTCTCGCTGAAGACCCCGTAGAGTTTTATAGTGGTCAGGTTGGCGATGTCGGCCAGCTCCGGGACCGCGCCATAGAGTTCGCCAGGTGTGAAGGCGGGAATCACCGCCCCTGTTCTGTAATCGAGGCGACTTGCGATGGTGCCACCGGTGCCTAACAGGGTTACGTTGGGCTTATTCGGGTCCCTGGGGAACTCCTTTTCCGGTATCTTGTATTTTGCTTCCCTGTACCCGACCTCCTTTATGCTCTGTATCGAATCGACATCGAGGCCGATGTTGTAGCCGTTGCGCAGCTTGAGGACTATGTGATAGTCGTCCGCGCTCTCTGAGCGGGGCAGGATGATGCCCTCGAACACCCCGTGCCCCGTCCTGACTTCGACGTCGCTCCATACCCTCACGCCGAACTCGATGAGGCGGGCTCTCGCGCGGCCCCTGTACCCCTTGTAGGCGTCGTCGGTCAATCTCCCTCGGGACCGGCATGGTATAGCCCTAAATAAGCATTGCCGGTGGTGTGATTGAGGAAGGTCTGAGTAGACAAGGGGGGCAGTGGGCACCTCACTCGGCGGGTTTCGGCCTCAGAGCCACAGTAAAAAGGGGGGCCGCGGCGCTCAACCTACTTTTTTATCTCGGAGAGCTTCTTCTTCATTATTTCGAGATATGCAGCCGCGTTGAGGAGCTGGGAGACCTGAGAGGGGTCTTTCGGTTTGAGCTTCACTATCCAGCCCCTGTTGTAGGGGTCCCTATTGATGAGTGTGGCGTCGTCCGCAATATCCTGGTTGACTTCCACAACTTCGCCGTCGAACGGGCCGTAGAGCTTGCCAACCCACTTACCCGATTCCATCGTACCGAAGGGCTTGTCCAGCGACACCTTGTCGCCCTCCGAGGGGAGGTCGACATAGGTTATGTCGCCCGCCAGCTTCTGGGCGAAATCCGTTATTCCCATAATGTAGTGGTCGCCCTCCTTCTTGAGCCAGTGGTGCTCTTTGTGGTAAACGAGGTTGTCGGGAATGTCGTATTGCTCGAACTTCATCGGGTTCCCCCCTCCGGAGGTCGAATGCAGTCATTGTTATTAAGTATTATGTTACCACCCGCTGCTAGTCCCGGAGAGCCAAGAGTAGTGTCCGGGGCGCTCCCCAAGCTTTTTATTGGCCCTCGCTCTTTTATCCTCGTAAAACAATCATCAAGTATCGTCAAGTCGGGGTGGCTCAGCCTGGTGGAGCGTCGGACTCATAGGAGATAGAGACCCTCTAGCTCTGCGACATCCGGAGGCCGGGGGTTCAAACCCCCCCCCCGACACTTATTACGAAGAGTTCAAGGGCACTCAATCACGGTACTTCCTGACGTAGTTGAGCAGTGCTCCAATGAGGGCCAGAGCGAACAGGGGACCGCTTCCAGTGGGGATAAAAGACGGCGCGCCCTCTCCTAGCCTGATGGTTATGGACTGGTCCTCATTTACTTCGACCTCCCGGCTCGATGAGAGACCCTGTGCTCCCACCGTGATTGTGTGCGGCGTGTCCTCATGCCTCGTGCCATTAGGGTCATAGTGCAACTGGAAAAGCTCGATGCCGCTGAAGGTGCCGCTCCTCTCCGTCCTGCCCCTGAAAACGATAGCCCCCAAACTGTCACGGATGGTAATATCCGCTCCACCAACTGGCCGGCGCTCAGAGTCCTCCACCCGGATTGTTAGCCTCCAGACAACCGCTACTGCACCCAGAGCGTTCTCGCTACCGGGGCCTGCGGTGTACAAGTTACCTTCCAGCACTGGGGAGCCGCTGACGGAGTAGACACCCCAGCCCCTACTACCGGTGATAAGATTGTTCCGGATTATAGGTCTGGAGGAGGTGCAGTTGACTCCTACGGCGTTGTCGGAGATTGTGTTGGAGGACAAGAGCGGCGAGGATGAGTGGATGGTTATGCCAGCACCGTTCCCTGAGGAGATGGTGTTTCCTGAGATTTTAGCGTCAGAGCCGCTGGAGCAATCAATGCCAGAGGAACCTGAGCCCAAAATCTCATTGCCCGATACCTCGGCATCCGAGTCGAAGAGGCCCACGCCCATCCAGTTGTTCAGGAGCCGGTTACTCCTGATGTGGGGCCTCGCACCAAGGGAGATTATGCCCTCCTTTTCCATGTTTCTTATCAAATTACCCGAGATATTGGGGGCCCCGTCCCCCTCCACCCGAATTCCAGCTCGGCATCCCTCGATGGTGTTGTCGGAGATTTCCGGGGATGAGGCATTGACAGTTATTGCATACCATTTATGATCGGTGAGACGGCAGCGGGTTATGATGACCTCATTGCAGGATATTATGATCCCTCCGGTTTCAAATACGCCCCATGTTCCTCTAACGTTGCTGTCACATAGCTCCATCGCGCCCCTGACCCTGAACCAGTAATGGGCTCCTAGGGGGCCGTTTGTGATTGTGGAATTACGCGCAATCAACCTGCCTCCGGGCTTGACCAGAATTTCGAACTCTGCGTCCTTTGTGAGGTTCATCACGAGGGTCGAGTTCAGGAGCTGGAGTACGCCGCCGCTCTCAATTATCAGGTTGGCTCTGATGTCTTTGACGGTGCTCTCAAGCGTGAAGAGGGAGCTGACCACCCACTCAGGTGTCTGGGCAACGGATGTCGGTGCGGGAATGAGGATGCCTAAGATGAGAGAGACCACCAGAAAAGGGAGGACGCAACTCCCTAACGCTCCGGACACTTGTCTAAGATTAAGGGGTGTGGTATATATTGGTTGTGATGAGCTCATCCCTCGATGTATATCGCGGGCCGAAGGGGCATAGCCTGGCGGGCCTTGCCCTGTGGGTCATACCTGTCGGGAGCCTCGGCCGGGAAGTGGAGCACCTCACAGCCCAGGTCCCTCGCGAGAAAGGTCCTAATATCCTCCATCAGGGCGGGCTCGTCAATCGGGAGTGTGAGCTGCTCCAGCTCTTCCGGTGGGAGTCTCCCAAATCCAATCACAAGCTTCTGACATACAGGGGCCACCTCCCTCTCCCGCTCCCTTAGCTCCGGCATCCTGAGAACGGATTTTATCAGCTCGCTCACGGAGAGGCGCCCTTCCCTCGCCATCTCCAGAGCACGCTTGTGTATCGCCCACTTCCAGCTGGGGGCCGAGTAGAGAACGACCCTCTTCGGACTTATTCCCGTGACCTTCAGAATCTCACCCACATCTTCCGCCACCCTCTTGACCACCTCTTCTCTGAATTCTGCCCTTCTGTCCCGGAGGGACTCATCCGGTGATGGGAACGGGGCGTCGGCAATGAACCCTCGCCCGCCGAGCATCTCCCAAAGCTCCTCGCAGATATGTGGCACGATGGGGGCCAGAAGGCGGAGCCACGCATCCAGAACCTTTCTGAGGACCTCACGATTCGAGCCGCCCCTCCGGAGGTACCAGCGCATGTCCTGCTGGAGCAGAAAGAAGGAGTGCTGTAGTGCCTTTCTAGTCTGAAACTCTTCGAGGGCCTCCCCCGCTGCAGCCACATGGTGCTGCAGCCTCGAGAGCATCCATCCATCCACAGGGCTTTCCCTAGAGTCCTCGATAGCCATTATCTCTTGAGCCATCGAGAAGAACCTCTCCAGCTGGCGCTTGTGTGCCTCCGCCTGCGCCCCTCGCCAGTTGAAGTCCTGCCAGGGCTCGCACATGTACATCAGGTAGAAGCGGGTGACGTCTGCTCCGTACTTCTCCACAGCGTCCGAGACCGCAAAAACAATTCCCCTCGAACTCGACATTCTCTGCCCCTCGAGCACCCCAAGGCCAAGGCTCACTATGCCCCGTGGGCAGAATTCCTTCGGCATTGTGGCGAGATGGTGGAATATCATGAAGGTCAGGTGGTTGGGAATCAGTTCATTGGCGCTGACCCGGTAATCTTGCGGGTACCAGTATGTGAACTCATCCCTCATTCTCGTGAGTAGTTCTGAAGGGATCCCGGTCTTTTCCGAGATGGCGGAAGGCTCCCCGGTCCCCCAGAAGATATAATCAAAGACAGAGTCGTCGAGCTGTTCCGGCCTAACCTTCCTTATCCAGGGGACGAGGGTGTAGTAGGCCATATAAATGGTGGAATCAGAAAGAGATTCTATTATCCAGCCAGTGGCATCCCAGGGGAGCCTTGTCCCCATCCCAACCCTTCTGGTACAGGGCCAGTCATGGAGCCATTCGACAACATTCAGAAAGTAGGTTCTCGTCTCGGGTGGTATCAGCTCCATTCTTTCCAGCGCGGCCCTGACCTCCTCCTTCCAGGCCGGGTCCGAGTAGCGGATGAACCACTGGTCCTTCACCACCCTGACCACACAGGGGCTCCCGCACCTGCAGATGACGGGCATGTCGGAGAACTCGTACATGATATCGGCATCGCCGGTAGAAAGAAGCTCCTGCCTTACGCCGTCCTTGGCTATGGAGACTCTCATCCCTCTCCAGGGGCCCGTGTTGGATGCCATCTTTCCCCTGTTGAACTCGAGCTTGTATATTCTTTGGGTGGCTTCATCCAGCTTCTTTGCATCCCCCTGGTCCCTCACGCCCAGCCGCCGGATGAATTCCTCGGTGCTCTCGCCTCCGTCTTCCAACTCTATCATCCGTATAGGCCGAATTCTCCGGACCTCTTCCGGGTTCAGCCCGAAGGAGCGCATCCGCTCCTCGTCCCTTTGCAAATCGGCGAGGGCGACGAGGTCGAAGGGCGCGTGGGCCGGGACGGACCCGACGACCCCCGTGGTGTGGTCGGCCTGAACGAACTCCGCGGGCAGAATCGGCACTGTCACGCCGGTCCTAGGCACGACCACCTTTTTCCCGATGAAGTCCCTCGGCTTAACGCTCCGGACGACTCTGACCTCCTTCTGCTGGTGGGAGAGCTTCTCCGCGGCTCGCTCGGAGACGATCCAGCGCTCGCCGCCTGTTTCTATCTCCACATAAGCCGCGCCCGGATGCAGCCAGATATTGGTGACGCCAAATATGGTCTCGGGGCGGAGGGTGGCGGCTGGGAAAACAAGGCTCCCCCCCTCCAGCCTGTACTTTATGAGCACGAACTCGTTTATCCCAACGCCCTCCCCCTCGAGTAGGTCGTGGTCTGTGACCGCGTTATTGTCTCGGGGACAAAACTTCACGGGGTGGGAGCCCGTCGCCACCAGGCCTCTTTCCCTAAGCCTCCTATACTGCCACTCGACCAGCTTGCTGAAATGGGGGTCGAGGGAAGTGCACTCGCGCTCCCAAGCGATACCGAACCCGAGTGAGTTCATGCTGCGCTTGTAGCCCATCGGACTCTCAGATATCCAGAACCGGGCGAAGCTCATCGGGTCTTTGAGGGCGTCGATTTGCTGAGGAGAGAGGCCGTATTTTTCGTGCAGAGTCTTGAGATATTTCTCGTCCCGCCCAGCTATTCTTTTGGTTGCTCCCACGATGGGGCTCCCGGTCAGATGCCACCCCATTGGAAAGAGGCAATTGTACCCCTTCATTCTCTTGAAGCGCGAGATCACGTCCGGCACGGTGTATGTGCGGGCGTGGCCGACGTGCATCGGTCCGGAGGGGTAGGGCCACGCGACAGTGATAAAAAACTTCCTCCGGCTAGGGTCCGGGCGCGAGTTGAAGACCCCTGCCTCCACCCATCTATGTTGCCATTTCTGTTCTATTGCCCGGGGGTCGTACTCCCTCATGACAGCGTGCAAAAGGTTGAGGTGGGATATAATCCTATCCGTAAAAACCGGGACCAAATGAAACCAAATGAAAGAACTCATTAATATAAAAACAATTTAATACTAATAAAAAACTCTCCTTCCGGAGTTTCGGAGGACGATAAATGGGCCGACCCACCCATCATTGCTCTTTCAACCCGACTCAGCTTCTCCTGATGGCCGGCCTCGGCTCTCGCCTACGCTCCTTTTTCAAAGAGAGGAAAAGGGAAAAGCCCAGTAAGGGCGAAGGGCGGCGCGAGCTTCTTCACGAGACATTTCCCCCTCTCCCCCGCCCCATGCACACTTCCCCCCGAATAGTCTCGGCCACTCCCGGCCCCCAGCCACCTCCAGAACTCGAGAAGCCTCCGGAGCCCCCGGTTGCGGTTGGGGGTCCGGATGAGGAGGAGCAGAAAGAGAAAGAGGACCTAGTTAGGGAGGTCATCCAATCCGTGACCGTGATGATTGTAGCCTTAGAAGAGAATGGTCTGAACGCGTCCATGGTTAGGAGGCACCTCTCTCTGGCGGAATCGCTCCTGCACCAAGGTGACGCGGAGAGAGCCCTCAGGTACGCCACAAAGGCGATGGAGCTAGCGGAACGGCTAGAGGCGGAGCAAGAACATTGCCCTAGATGCGGCACAGAGACCAGACCGAAATGGATTCTGTGCCCGAAATGCGGAGCACCCCTTCGGTAAAAGGCCCACCTATATTCTAGATGGGGTTCTACACATCACCTTTATCAACTTTCCTGTCCCGAGGAATATTATTATATAGGTTCAAAACATTAAAGCCCCCGACCTAACTAAGGGTGGTGTGATGAAGACTACAATGACCAAGATGGGTGCTTTAATGTGCGTCCTCCTGTTCCTCGCGAGCCTGGGCGGTGGGCTCAGCGTCGGCGGGGTAGGCGACGCAATGGCCGGTGCCCGGAGCCCTGGACTGGACCTTTATCTTGAGACCGACGATATCACGTTCACGGTTGGAGGCGAGTCTGTCGGGGAGGCGATCATGGGTTCAATGGTAACGATCAAAGCGACCGTGCACAATAGCGCTAACTCCGACACCGATAGTAGTCAAGTGACGGTATCATTCTTTTATGATAGTCTCGTCATAGGCTCATCCATGATCACCGACCCCATAGCGCCAGGAGAGGAGGCCTCTTGCCAACTGGTCTGGGATACAACCAGCGTAGTCCCGGGGGACTACGAAATCCGGGTGAACGTGAACGATGAAATGATACCCGATGCAGACACCAGCAACAATGACGCCTACAAGAGCTTTAAGATTATCCCAATTCCTAAGCCTCACGTATATGTAGATAGAATAGTATTACCCAACAATGCTCTCATAGGAGACCCAGTCGTCATAACTGCCTACCTCAAGAACGACGGAACCAAAGATATGACAGAGCAGGACGAGGACACGGTCAGGTTCCTAGTCGGGGCCTCCCCGCTGATAAATGGGATACTTCCCTACCCCAGACCACTCCCCGCCGACAACTCCACTGAGGTCTCGGTCAGTTACACTTGGGACACCTCTCAGATGAGCGAGGGAAAATTCATTATAGTGGTGGAGGTGACGAGCTCCAAATTCAAGCTCGAGTCCGACATCATCGAACTCACCCTCCCCACCCCGAACGTGTACATCCATTCCATTCAGGTGGACAAGACCTCTATCCTGGAGGGGGAGAGCGTCACAATCACGGTCACACTGAAGAATAATGGGACCGCCAACACCACCGCCGACGAGGAGATTTGGCTTCTGGTCGACGATGCGACTAGCCCGACCACCGAAGGTGTTGTGACTAAGTTTATCCCGAAGGGGGGCGTCAGCGTTATCGCAACGTTCATATGGAACTCCTCGGGTGCAGAACCGGGCATGCATACCTTCACCGTGAAGGTTCCCGCCTCGAGCGACCCACGGGCCTCGATGACCTCTCCTGAGGTAGAGGTAAGGCCAAGACTGCCCAACGTGGAGCTTATCTTCTTCGAGGTAACGCCGTCCGTCGTGAAGAGCGGGGAGACAGTCCTTCTTTCTGCAAAGGTGACCAACACCGGCACGGCCGATGCTTACAACGAGGAGCTTAGGTTCTACCTCGGCTCCAACGAGACTTATCCCCTCGCCATCAAAAAGGTCAATGTACGGGTGGGCACGGAGGAGTGGGTGAATTACACCTACACTCCCGAGGTGGGTGAGAACGACACCACATTCAAGTTCTTGGCACAGTACAAATCTACTTTGCTCGAGGACAGCGTGTTGGTAAAGTCAACTGTCCCGCTGAGGCCAGACCTCGTGGTGGAAAGTGTGGACGTGCCTCGACTAATGATAGTGAATCGCGAATACGCCGCCTCCGCCGTAATAGCGAACAAGGGACGCGCTCCCGCCTATAATTTTACGGTGAAGTTCAACCTCGGGACCGAGATGCCATACTTGGTGAAGAACCTAGACCTCGCCAACGGAGACACCATGACCGTGAACTGGACTGTGAAGCCCACAATTCCCGGCACTGCCCTCCGATTCAAAGTCGAGGTCGATGCCACGGGTGTTGTGGTGGAGTCGGACGAGTTCAACAACATCAACGAGGATATCAAGGACATCATTGTGAAACCGGAGCCACGAGCCTCCATAGATATCCAGAGCGTCCTCGTGTCAAAGAAGAGCCTCGAGGTAAAGAAAGGGGAGAAGGGGAGCGTCAAACTCACCGTCACCCTTTCCAACAGCGGCGAGAAGGACGGCACGGTCCTGCTCGTAATCAAAGAAGGGCTCGTCCAACTGCTCAGCACAGAGGTTTCTGTCCCAGCCAACTCCACGGCGGAGTTCGTATATAAATGGAACCTCACGGGCGCAAAAACCCACACCGCCAGGATATCGATAGAGGGTGCGGACGCGGGCCTGAAGACCTCTCAGACCATTTACGTTGAACTCAGAGAGAGTACTCCCGGATTCGGAGCTCTAGTGCTTCTAGCCGCCGTACTCGTGGGCAATCTATTGCTCAGGAGAAGAAAAAGCTAACCGGTCTAACCCACGCCTGGCCCCAGCCCCTCCGGTCCAGCGCTTCTGTGTGACCGGGGGTGTAACATCAGCCGCTCCGGATTCACTAAGCAATGTCGCACTTATCGACAACTCACAACCCAATTCTGGGTAACTCTAGGGGCAGCATGGAGAAGCGCATGGCCCCTGGTACGTGAGCTCTGCTACGTCTTAAAAAGAGAATCGTCCACCATGCCAATAACCCCGACCCTGCCTACTCCGGCTCTCGAGGCCTTATAAAGGAACATGTTGGGTCGAGCTTCGATTCCGTGCCCAAACGGGGGAGCTGGTCTCCCGTCGCTATCGACCTTGACGCAAACGCAGCCTCCTGCTTTTGAGATTGCTTGGGACCCCGTGTAGATTTCTCGTACACGATTATGCAGGCCACCGTCGGTAGCTTTGAAATATATCACAACGTTCTTGTCCCACGAGGTCGCGAGCTCGAGACAGGCTTCATGCCGAGTCCCTCCACTCAATCAGTTGCCGCGGGCGGAGCGGCGGGCAGGGAGCGTAATAAAAAGGCGAAGGGAGTGGATGGATTACCGCCCATAGATTTGACTGGCGCTGGGAAAAAAATAATTTCGGGGAGAGGAACCACGCGCTCCGTCAGCCTTCTTCTGCTCTCAGCCTTTCTTGTACCAGCCGCTGTCTATAACTGTTCCTTGGTATTGCACCTCGATGAAGTACCAGGTCCCGTCGACATCGAAGCCATCTGTTAGGAGCTCGTTCACGGAGACTGAGTTGCCGGGAGTGTTGGGCTCCCAGGTCCCCTCGTTGGTGGTGGAGTTGTTGTCTATCTTAATGCTCCTGTCGGCTTTGTAGGAGGTGACGTTGATGAGTATGCTGCCGGGGCTCTTGGCGTCGCCCTTATTTTCGATTTTTATCTGGAGGTTTGCTCTGGTGTGGTTGGTTGGGTCGACGTACGTCTCCACGGTCACATTCTTTATTATTAGATCCTTCTCGACCGTGATGTTGAAGGTGCTCGAGCCCGTGGCGCCGTCGTCGTCAGTAACCGTCAGAACGATGTTATATACGCCCGGCGTGAGGTATTTATGACTGACACTGGTTCCGTTCTCCCTTTTTCCATCCCCGAAGTCCCAGGAGTAGTTGACTATAGTCCCGTCCAAGTCGCCAGAGGCTGCCCCTGTGAACTCTATCGCTCTGTTCGAGTAGTAAGGTGCCGGGGAGGATATGCTTATATTAGCCACGGGATGCCTGTTTGTGATTCCAACGGAAACCTTTGCCGAGGCCGTCTGGCCCGAGCAGGTTATTTTCGCAACCACATCATAGGTCCCATTGTCCTTGAACTGGTGGGAGACCGACGCACCTTTCTGGGCGGCGGTCCCGTCCGCAAAATTCCACTCTATTTCAGACAGCCTATCCCCGAGCGCAGATGTGTCGAGAGAAAATGTGATATTCTCGAAGGTGAGGGCGCTGGACACGCTGGCAACGGGAAGGGGCGCCACTACGATGACAGTGGTGATTGGTTTCGACTTCGCCCCCTTATCGTCCTTGACTGTCAGAGTGACGTTGTAGACACCGGCCTGCGTGTACTGATGGGTCGCGCTCTTGTTCTTTGTCTCGGTCAGCGTAGCCCCATCGCCGAAAGCCCAGATATAAGACTTGATTTTCCCATCGGGGTCCTTCGAGGCAGATGCGTTGAAGACCGCGGTATCTCCGACGAAAAGAACCACTTTCTCTGCCGTCATGCTCGCCTTCGGGGCTTTGTTAGCTTCGCTCGGGCATCCGGCAATCAACATCGCCGTCACAACAAGTACTACGATTCCAGCCCACATGCGCCTCATTCCATCACCGCTCCATAGTTTAGTTCGCTTATGCACCGGACTTTACGGGCGGCCTGCGCCGTCCTCCGATTATGATTGGCATCTGAGTCTGGTGATTTAAGGTTTTGGCTACTACAAATCCACGATGGTGGCGTATTGCCGGACCCTCTTTTTCCGAATAGCCGGGGGTCGTACCTAAACCTTCGCGTGGTGTCGCTACAGCCGCACCCACACCTACCAACCCTCGCGCTCAATTCTTAGCTTTTCCGCCTCTCTGAACCTCAACCACACTGTGTATATCGCGGGAAGGATGAAAATCGCTGCGAGAGCGTTCAGGCCGAGGAGAATCTGAATCATGAGCACAAACTCTCGGACCGACTGTATCGGGACGCCCATTATGAGCCAGTCCCTCGGCTGCACGCCCATCGCTAGGTCGACTAAAGCGCCCGGAGAGACGAGGACCGCCATGAAGCCGATTATCATCGTTACCGTAGCCTCTACGAACGAAACCCCGCAGTTCTCGACCGCGCTCTTGACCGACTCGATGCTCAGGCCGCCGGCCCGGACCCTCTGGGATATCTGAATGCTGAAGTCCACGCCCGTCCCTATTGCGATGGAGCCAATCATCACTGTCACGACGGAGAGTGGGATGTTGATGCCCACGAGCACCAACGGCTCCAGACCGACGACGACGCAGCACGGGACTATTGTGAAGACCGCAAGCCTCCAGGAGCGGAAAACAACTGTGAGGACTAGGCAGGAGGCAAGGATGCAGACCGCAAGGGAAGTGAGTTGGCCCTGAATCAGGAGGTCATTTACGGCGAGCTGAATCGCCGCCACTCCGGTCAGGTGCGAGGCGGTGCTCATCACGAGGGGAATCTCATCCACAGCCTTATTCACACCCTCGACCGCCTTTCTGGTCCCCTCGATGTCCAGCATGGGCTGGAACACATAAATCAGGGTTTTCGAGTAGTCGGCGTTGACCAGGAAGCCCCTCATCTCCGTGCTGAGAGAGGAGTAGAAGAGGTTGACGAGGAACTCTTTGACTCTGTCAGGGCCCCACATGTGAACGGCGTCCCAGAAGCTGATGTTGACACCGATGTGAACGGTCCCGTACCTCGGTATCGTTATCTCGTCCGGTGTTTTGACCATTTTCATTATATCCACAACGCTCATACAGTTCGTATAGGGGGCAAGACCGATGCGGCCCTCGAGCGCCTCGATGCTGTCCAGAACCTGGATGTTCCTGGCACAGTCGGGTGCGCCGCGCACAATCACCATCCCTATCTGGCCCCCGCCCATCGTCCGGGAATACTCATTCATGCTGACGAAGGCAGGGTCGTCGGAGGGAGCCATCGCCATGTAGTCCGCGTTGAACCTCACCGAGGGGATGAGCAAGAGGGAGAGGAGAATCAGCGCAATAAAGGCAACGAGGGTCTTCTTCCTGTGGTCCGAGGGGACGGCGGCGAACCTCCTCCAGCCCCTCCACTCCTTTCTTTTTTTATAATTGAGAAGAACGGTCAGGATCGGGACCATCACCATAGTCAGGGCGTATGTGAGCATGATGCCCAGAGCGAGGGCCATCCCCATCACCGCTATCGGCGGAAGGGTGCCGAACATCAGCGAGCCGAAGCCTATGGAGGTCGTTCCCGCAGAGAGGAGGATTGCGGCATTCATCGCCTTGGCTGCCACGCGAGCCTTCTCGACTGACGTGCCTTTCCTCTCCTCGCTGAAGCGATTGGCGATGTAGACGCCATAGGAGATTCCGAGGGCCAGCATCACCGGCGCCACCAACGCAATCTGGGGACTGATTATCAGGCGCTCGTGGAGGGCGCCGACGATTCCGAAGGTTATGACGAGCGCGTAGGCCACAGGGACCAGGGCGAGCAGGGGGGCTTTGAGGGTTCTGTGAAAAAAATAGAGAACGATGAAGAGATAGATGATGGTGAAGGGCATGACCTTAATGAACTCGTATATTGTTCTGCCCTGAATCTTTTCTATGACGGTCATAGGCCCTGTATTTATCATCTCGCAGCTCTGCGAATCGTAGCGCTTCAGGAGTGCGTCCACTTTTCCCACTATGTAGGAAGGGCTTGTGCCCGCGCGCACGCCGATTATGATGGCTGCCCTGTCATAGATCCCGTCGCCGTCGGTGTCCTTGAGAAGGCTGGCTTTCTGCTCTTCGGGAATTGTGTTGACTATTGCGTCTATGGTCTCCTGATCCGGCGGAATGGCGTAAGAGCCCGCAACAGGGGGGAGCTGTAGGGCCCGCGCTATACGCGCTGGTGTGCTGTTTAGCTCCTTGATAATCGTGGAGATACTCAGGCAGTACCTCACGCGGTCGTTCTTGCCACCGTCGTCCTTGTCCGGGTCTATGCCCCGGTCCCTCTCGTCCGGCGCGTTCCTGTTTAGGTCGTCGCCCTCGAAGCGACTCATCTCGAGCAGGACCGGAACGCTGGTCAGGTTCTCCACCTTCCCGTCTCCATCGGTGTCCTTTGCCTTTATGTAGATCACGATAACATCTGTGGAGTAATCCCTCCTGACCTCCTCGAGTATTTTTGTTGCCTCGTGGTCCGGGGGGAGGTATATCTCCATGTCGCCTCTCATGTACTTGGGGATATTGACGGCTTGCGAGCCGATAATCGCTGTGATTATTGTGAGAATGATGAAAATCTGAAATGGGTGATTGGTCGAGAAGTCAATGATTCTGTCCCAAGTTCCCCTCCTGGGCCTCAGCTTTCCGGCGTATCTGTCGCCGAGTTCGTCGAGACTCTTGATTGTCGCCCCGGCCCTCCGGGTCGCCCTGGAGACGTAATCCTGAACCGAAGCACGGTATCTCTCCCGGTCCGCTCTGGAAGAGAGGTCCGGAAGCCCCTCCAGCCTCCTGTCGAGGCGTCGGTCCAGTTCCGCAACAAAGTCCCTCAAACCCATTCCATCTCTTCCCGCTCAATGGGTATTCCCCTCTTGGGATTAATTGTTTTGGCTTTCTCCCTGACCTAAATCCCCGCGCGAGCACTGGACCAAAACAATTAAATTGTATCGTTAAAATTCTAAGGCGTGGTTGAATTGAAGAAGGGGTCTTGGCTGAGGGTGGTTCTCTGGTGCATCCCCTTGATTTCAATCGGGGATGTGATCTGGGCGGTCAGCACCAGGATGGGTGTGGCCCTGACCTTCGGTCTCGGCCTCTACAAACTGGACAGCATCCACATCCTGATTCAGGTTGCGCTGATGGTCGCCCTCAGCTTGATATTCATCTCCGCCTCACCATGCGAAGGGGAGGAGCACGGCGGGGCGAGGGGGGAGAATGCCGGGAAAAAGGCGAAGGGAAGGATACGCTGAGCCTTCCGGGTCCGGACGTATTGCAAGTGTTCTATTCAGGCCCTTTGGAAGGTGCGTGAGGGTCCCCCACGGAACCGACCTCGTGAGCGCTGCCCGGCTCGCGGGCCTCTCTATTGGCGGCGTGTGCGGTGGTGTGGGCACCTGCGGGAAGTGCAGAATATATATGGTCAAAGAAAGAAAAAAGAGGGAAGCCCTAGCCTGCCGTACGGTGGCACGGGGCCGTCTCGTGGTTGAGATTCCTCCCTCCACGCTCTCCAGCTCCGCCCGGGTCCTGACCGAGGGGGTGTATGTAAGAGTTGAGCCGCGACCAGATGTTGCGCTTGTCCGCAGAAACGGGACGTGGTCTCTGGTGTCAAGAGAGAAGAACGAAGCCCATGGCTTGAGGAAAAAGCCGCGCAAACTCTGCGGAATCGCTCTGGACCTCGGCACCACGACGCTAGTCGCGTCCGTATTTGATCTGAAAAGCGGGGAGAGACTGGCCGTCGGGGCCTCCCTCAACCCACAGACCGAGATGGGGGAGGACATTGTCACTAGAATAGCATTCGCTATGGGCGAGAAGGGGGGCGAGAGGAGGCTTAGAGAGTCGCTTTTATCGGAGATAAACGCCCTGAGCGCTAGGGTCTGTGGAACGGTGGGAATTTCAGTGCGCGAGCTATTTGACATCTGTGCGGTGGGCAACACCTTCATGCACCACTGCCTCCTTGGGCTCCCCCTCAACACGCTCGCGGAAGCTCCCTACGCCCCCGCCGCACGCGAGCCGAGAGGCCTGGCCGCTAAAGAGCTGGGGGTCGCAACTCATCCCCTGGCCCGCGCCTATGTGCCGCCTGTGGTCGATGGCTTCCTCGGCTCCGACGCCGTGGCTGGTGCCCTAGCCGCAGGACTCGACCGGAGCGAGGGCCCGACGCTTTACATTGACCTAGGCACGAACGGCGAGGTTCTGCTCGCCTTCAACGGAACTGTGATGGGGACCACCGCCGCCGCCGGACCAGCCTTCGAGGGGGCGCAAATAGAGTGCGGTATGAGAGCCGCGGACGGAGCCATAGTCACCGTTAGGCTGAAGGGTGAGGGCGAGGAGGACCTTTCGGGGTGGGGAGGGCGTGGCCAAAATATCGCAGGCGTCCCCGTCTCGCGTACGGGCGCATCATCCCGGCAAGGGCGTCGCATTGGAGGGAGGGCAGGGACAGGAGCCCTGCTGATAGAGACCGCGGGCCGAGCGCCTCCGGTCGGAATCGCTGGCTCGGGACTTGTGGATGCTGTCGCCGCGCTGCTCGACGCCGGGGCTTTGGACCGTAGAGGCGCTCTCGTCGATCACCCATTGGTGGAGACCGGAGCGTGGGGAAAGAGGGTTGTGCTCAGTCGGAGGCCTTCGATTGTGTATATATCACAGGACGACGTCCGCAATCTGCAGCTCGCCAAAGCCGCGATTTGCGCGGCGGCAAAGGTCCTTCTGAGACGAGCCGGAATCCCACCTTCGGGGCTCGAGAGAATACTTCTGGCCGGGGCCTTCGGCAATTACCTTGACAGGAGGAGCGCGCTGAGAATCGGCCTGCTCCCTCAGGTGGAGGAGGAGAGAATTCTCTCCCTCGGGAACGCTGCGTCGACGGGCGCGGGAATGATGCTCCTGTCGACAGTGGAGAGGAGGAGGGCCGAAGAGATCGCGCGGCGAATTCGGTATGTAGAGATGGCCGGAAGCGTTGAGTTCAGAGAGGAATTCGTGGACTCCCTAGGATTTCCCTGAGCTCTGGCCCCGGGGCTCCCGGCCCGCGGCCGACCATGAAACCCCATTTCCCCGCGGCCTCGCTTAGGTTACTATTTTATTGAGCTGCCCCGTCTCTATTGCCCTCTTGACCTCCCGCGCCCACCTCCTCCCCGTGCTCATCGGCATGCGCCAGAGGGCGTTTCCATAAGGGTGGCCCAACCACATGTGGATGTTGGTCCCGCCCCCTGTCCTCGGTGCCACATCGTATATCCAGAAATTGAGGTCCTTGTCCACACATGTCTGGAGGCAAAAGGGGCCGATGATGCCGGGGGGGTAGTGCTCCTGCGTGGCCTTGACGTATTTCTCTGCCAGGGCGAAGGCCTTCTCGAGGAGGGATTCCCTGAGCGTGGCTGAGTTGTGGCCGCAGACGGTGTATTCGGGGTTACGCTGGTCCTCGCCGAGCGTGAGCTGCTGGGGCGCCGGGAGGCGGACGTGGCCGTCCAGACTGCTCTCAAACCGCCAATCGACTCCGAGAAGCTCGATTCTCTCCATCTTGTCCTCAATGGGCGAGTAGAAGAAATCGAGGTTGAAAACTGGTCCTATAATATAGCGCTCGATGCGGGCGCCGGCGAGGTCCTCACGAGTTATCACTCCCTGCGAGACGAGTTGCTCGGACTTTTTCCTATATTCATCATAGGATGCGGCTGTGAAGAAGCCCCTCTCGAGTTTCTTGACCGCGTGGTGCAGCTTTACGATGACAAGACGGTCTATGTTTCTGGGGTCGTCTACCCTCTCTGGGAAGGGGAGACCCGCTCTTTCTAGTATCCAGTAGTAATCTCTTCCCCTCCCCCTCTCCTCGCTCGCTAGTAGGTTTCGGCTCCCCAGGAGTGGGAGGCGAAGTCTGTCCTCGACGTCTTCAATGGAGAGGTAAGACGTCAGGGCCCTGTTGGGAACGAAGAGCGTGCTCGTACTCCTCAGCGCCTCCTGGTTCGCCTCGTCCAGCAGCTGCGAGAACCTGTCGAGGATGAGCACATCGTCAACCACGCCTCTGAGCAAACTCCCCTTCCCGTCCCGCAGGGCCCGAAAGTAGCGGGCGTAGGTCGCCTCCCTGCCCCTCTGACAGACCGCGACTGTTCGGAAGCCCTCTTCGATGGCGCCGTCGAAGACGTCCAGCGCCGAGTGCGAGGCTATTGCCCCGATTCGCACCCTCTTCTCATCGTATTCGCGGATGATATTCGAGATCTCTTCCGGTCCGAGCAGGCTCCCACCGCCCTATCTGTAAATCGACTGCTCTTTGTACTTCTGCTTGATGACGAGGGCCACGCCCATCCACACGCCGTCAAGAACGACAAAAATCAGGAGGAAGGTTAGAAGGGAGCCGAGCAGACCCGGCTGAATCTCCCTCTGAATCTCATAGTGAATTCGCACCCCCCCCTCCGACCTTATGACGGTGTAGATTCTGTGCTCGCCGTAGGGCATGCTCCTGGCGTCCTTCTGTAACATCGAGACATTTTGGCTGAAGACTATTCCATTTTCCTTCGAGAAATTCATGATGTTCTCCAGGCTGCGGTCACCCTCTTCGTATTGCCTGTAATAAATCGTGAAATTGTCGTAGAGGTCTCTGGGGATTATCGCTATGTCCACGGGCGAGGTCGTGGTCACCTTTATGTCCGTCACCTTAGTTATTTGGAATTCGTCCTGGGTCTTGAAGCGGTAGGTCTCCTCCCCATAGCCCTTGTCGCTGTCGTCCTTGGAAGCCATTAGCTCCCTGCCACTCTCGCTCGGCGGGATATAATAAAGCAAAATGAAGAAGACCAGCGCTACTATCATCCCTGTCAGGGCTCCGCGGAAGGCGGTGTGGGCGAGGAGAACCCTCTGGCTGCTGCTCTCCGTGGCCTTGATTTCAAGGAGACGGAAGACTATGCCCGTGATGGCCATTGCGACGCCCATTAATAGCGCCGTGAAGAGAATCGGCTCAAGGGGTAGAATCGGCTTCTGGCTAAGGCCCTCGAACTCGGCCATTCTCTGTGAATAGGCAATGTACATCAGAATGAGCATGACGAGAAACTCAACGACCAGAATGACGCCCTTGATGCGCCTGAGCAACACGATTTTTGGGCTGAGGTACCCGTAGTCCTCTTCAGGCCCCTCTTCCGCCTGCTCCGGGCCCTCTACTCCCCCCCCATATGGAAACTCCCCGTATCCGCTCCCGTACTCAGCTGGAGGAGGCGCGGGTCCAGGCTGGTAACCGGGGTAGGCCATTCCCTCTCACCCGTATTAAGCGCAGATAATTCTTGTGGAGTTAAATAGCTTTCTACAATGGTTGCATTCGCCGGATGTCATTTGCCCGGCTTCAGTTCTCGCCGGAGCTCAGCGGCTCAGGCCTCAGCCCTCTTCCTCAGCTCTATGAGCCGCTCGTAGAGCCCCCTCGAGCGGGCGGAGGAAATCAGGTACTCCATGTCGAGGAAGTTTCTCCATTTTATATAGAGTTCCGACGCGGTTGCGGAGCGCGGGCTCCCCTCCAGAAGAGTGAGCAGAAGGTCCTCTGTAGAGGGTATGAAGAAGCTGGAGTAGCCCAGTGTCAGAGGAACCCTTCGCGCTATGGAGCCTGTCTCCGAGGCCGTCCTAGCCGTCCTCAGCCTCACGGCGATTCCTGTTGCTTTGTGGCGGAGCTCGACCGGACCCCTCCACCTCGCCTCGATGTCGAAGCCTTCCTGAGCGAGGTAGTTCATGAGACGCGAGCGCTGCTCGGGCGTCACGTTCATGAGCACCTCCAGACTCTGGACCTCCTCAGCGAGGCCGAGCATCTTCAGGGCCAGCTCCCCGGTGAACACATAGAACAACTCGTTCTCATTCAGGTACCTGCAAAGGAGTCTCAGGACATGAATAACAGGCTCCATCCCCGAACCTCCGGAGCAGTTATCGGCCGTGACGCAATCGTTGCGGACCGGGGTATGAGGGGCATCTACCGCCTCCTGGGAAGCCAAGCCCTCCCCTCTGCGCTCCCCTCCTCTCTCTCAAACTCCGCGAGCAGCTCTTTCTGGCGTCCGGTGAGGACTCTCGGTGTCCTGACCACGACGGTCACATAAAGGTCTCCTCTCCCGTGGGAACCGCAGCTCGGCATTCCGAGCCCCTGGAGCCTGAATGTGGTGTGGGTCTGGGTGCCGGGAGGAATTCGGACTGAGGCAATGCCGTCGAGCGTTTCGACCCGCAACTTACCGCCGAGCGCTAAAAGGGCAAAGGATGCCTCGGCTGTGCGGTGAAGATCCCGTGCCTCCCTTCTGAATACTGCATGGGGCCTGACGCGAACCATAAGATAGAGATCCCCTCTCGGCCCGCCCCGGAGACCCTCTCCGCCTTCCTCGGGCATTCTAAGTACTGCACCGTCCTCCACACCCTCCGGAATTCTGATTCTGACAGGGACCATCGTCCTCACCCTTCCCCTGCCCGCGCACCTCGCGCATTCTTTATCAATCACCGTCCCCGTCCCGAAGCACCTTGGGCACGACTCGACCGTGACGAACCTCGAGCTCCCCCTCGCCATCACGCCCTTGACCTGCCCAAGTCCGCTGCAGATTGGACACCTTGCCGCCCTCCCGCCCCTCCTCGCACCCGTGCCACCGCACTCGGGGCACTCAGAAGCCCGAGGAATCTCGACCTCCTTAAATACCCCTCTGAATGCCTCCTCCAGCGTCAGCTCGACGTGAACACGGAGGTCCCTGCCCTTCACTGGTCCCGACCCCCTCCGTCTTTTGAACAGCTCCTCGAGAACTTCACCTGCGACAACGTCTTCGAGCTCGTCGGAATTGATGAGGTGGCGGGTGTCGGAGCCGGCGGACCCTGAGTGGAACTCGTCGGACCCAGCCTCGTCGTATGCCCTCCTCTTCTCCGGGTCGCTGAGAACCTCGTAGGCCTCGAGAATTCGCATCAATCTCTTCTCGGCGTCCTCTTTATCCTCGCAGACGTCGGGATGGAGGCGGTGGACGAGCCTTCTGAATGCGGCCTTTATCTCAGAGGGAGTGGCGTTTCGTGAGATACCTAGCGTTGCGTAGTAGTCGTCCATATCGGGTCTTCACTTTTTATTCTTCTCAACCGGGGCTCCGCCACCTCCGCCTGCGCTGCCGTCCATGGAGTGATCCAGCTCAAGGATTCTGGGGAGGGCATAACCCGCAGCAGCACCTATTCCGAAGGCGATGAGCATCTTTATTCTCTCATTCATTCTCTTGAGGGAGGCCTCCTTCTGAATCAGCTCCTTCAGCTCTCTCGCCTCCTCCTGCGTTATTCCCCCAGACACCGCTTTATCCAGTAACTCGTCAATGCGGGACATCGTTCACCCTCCCTCGCCATGGGCCGCACGGGGCCGGCGCTGAGTTCATTGGCGCGGGCATATATATATTCTGTTCATGGTTCAGGAGCTTCAATTCGCCCCAGTGCCTGATCCGGAGAGCCTGGCCAGAAGCCATTCTAGGCTCCACCTGAAGTCAATCCGGGACCAGACGAGGGCAGCAGCGAGCGAGAGCGCGCAAAAAACGCAGATCAAAAAGACACTCATAGGCATCGTCATAGAGCCGAGGAGGCCTGCGGCGCGAAAAAGCTCATAACCGATGAAGTGGTGCATCACGAAGATTGTGAGCGAGAGGCGCCCCAGACTCGCGAGTGGACCGGGCTGGACTATCACAGCGCCCGGCCGCTCGGAAAGCGTCTCATTCTGTGGCCCGATTTCTTCCCTCGCTGCCTGTAGCTCTTCAGTTGGTGGATGCGAGGGAGGGGACGAAAGGCGGGGGGAAGAGAGAGCGGGGGCTGGAATGGGTGGATGTAGGCTAGTCTGTGGCTCGGGGGCTGAAGGGGAGACTTGCCGCAATGGGAATAAAGTTGCGGTCGTCAATGCAAGGATGGCAATCCCAAGAGAGAGGAGGGAAAACGACAGAGACGGTGGGAAGAACTCGAGGGGACTGGCGCACACAACCAGAATGACTCCAGCGCCAGTGAGGACTAAGGAGGCCAGAACAACGATCGCCACACCGTTCGTTCTCCACTCTACCCCCGGGGCTACCCGCCCTCTATGCACACTGCCTGCATGGCCGAAGAGGAGCTGCCCAGCCACGCTCCCCGCCATCATCACCGGCGCCCACGGAAGGAGGGGGAAAAAACCGGACAGGAACATGTTTCTCATATACTCCATAGGCGATGACGCGGCCGACATCTCGTCAGAGAAGAGTCTGACCGGCACACCGGCCCAGAAACGGAGGGCGGGGGCAATAAGCAGGAGAGAAAGGGAGAGTAGGGCGCGCCTCGTTGGATTTAAAAGCATGAGCGGAGCGCATATCAAGATGGAAAGACCGATACACTGCAAGACACCCCACCCCCAGAAGCCGTAGACGTGGTTCTCTAAGACCGTAAATACTACCCCGGTTGCAACAAGTAGGCCGCCCCTCGTGAGGCTCCGCCGGAGGAAACCCGCGGGCTTTTTCCTCATGGATAAATAGAGGCCGGTCCCAGCTGTAACGAAGAATATCGGGGCCGCCATTCCACCGAGCGCACTGCCTAGGACGACGGCAGGGTGGTCCATTTCCGATTCCTTCAGCCACCAGAACCCGAGATGGGCCTCGAGCATGAAGAGGACCGCAAGACCCCTGAGGGCGTCTATATGTGGGATGCGGTGGTGATGAGACGATAGTGCGTGGGTGGCGGTCCGGGGAATCATCCCGAGGCAGATGGGCCGGGGGTGTAATAATACCATTCTAGGGGCGCCTCACAAAAAGATTCTCTGGTTGATACTCCGCCTCTCGAGCCGCGGATGTGAGATGCGGGCGGGCACCTCGGTCGTGCATGGAGACCAAAAATCATATCTACCACCTATATCGTGTAACAATGAGGGTAGAGACGTATGTTAAGCCCTTTCAGAACCGTTGTCCTGACGGTTCTAGCGCTCCTGCTGCTTGCCCCGATAAACCAGCCGAGAGGGGAGGCGGGCGCACGCCTAGCGGAGTGGAGCATACTCGTCTACCTCGACGCCGACAACAACTTAGAGGGTGCCGGCATTCACGACCTCAACGAGATGGAGACCGTGGGCTCAACGCCGGAGCTGAACATCATCGTTCAGATGGATAGGGCCGATGGCGAGGACACCACGAACGGCAACTGGACGGGCGCGAAGAGGTTCTATGTAACTCGAGACAGCGACCCCGAGACCGTGTCTTCGAGGGAACTCGCCGACCTCGGCGAGGTCAACATGGGCGACCCCGCGACATTCATCACCTTCGCGAAATGGGCCGTGGACAACTACCCGGCGAAGAGGTACGGTGTAATTTTCTGGGACCACGGTGGTGGCTGGTACGGGGCATGCTGGGACGACAAGGACGACGACTATCTCGACCTGGCCAACATAACGGAATGCGTGAGGGCCTTAAGGCAGCACCTCGGTAGAGACATTGACCTCGTCGGATTCGACGCTTGCCTCATGTCCGGTATTGAGGTCCTCTACGCTCTAAGGGGAACCTGTTGCGCCGCCGCTCTCTCTGGTACCACGGAACCAAACGACGGGTGGCCCTATGACTGGATTCTCCCCACGCTCGCCTTGAGGCCCTCGATGACTCCTGAAGAGCTCGCAGCCGAGATAGTGGACGATTACGTGGATTCCTACACTGACGGCAAGGAGGATCCCGAGGATACTCCTCAGGCCACGATGTCGGCCTGGGACATGGAAAAGGTCGAGTCCCTGTTCGAGCATTTCAACCAGATGAGCATGAGGCTCGCACTCCGAGCGATGACCTATAACGCATACTTGCGCGAGGTCCGGGCGAGGACACAAGGGTACGACCCTGGCCATGTGGTCTTTTTGGACATCACAAACTATCCCCTCTACGACGTCTATGATTTCTGCGAGCAATTCCTGAGCCCAGCCGGGGGCCCGGTTGTGGGCCTCCTCCTCGACAGTGGCCTGAAGGAGAACCTGCTCGGTGTTCAAAGGAGCATTGAGCTCGCTAGAATCGCTGAGAGGCACGGTCCCCGCTTCCCGGACGGGCACGGCCTCACGATGTATTTCCCAAGTGGCGACAGCGGGGTTGTCCCCGGAACCCCAAGGACACAATACGACTTCAGATACGACACCCTCGATTTCTCGCGGGAGCTATTCTGGGACGACTTCCTCAAGGCGTTCTTTGATGTCAGAAACCTGCCAAACACCCCGCCCTATGTGAAAATCAGCTCGCCTGCGGATGGGAGTGTCCTCGACGCCTCAAATCGAAGTGTCATTGTTTACGGCACCGCCTTCGACGCGGGTCAGGTGACGGCCGTGCAGATAAGAATCGATGGGGGGAAGTGGAGGACGGCTGAGGGAAGGGAGGCATGGAGCTACAGGTGGGACATATCCCGCCTGAGCGGCCGCCACACCATCACGGTCCGGGCCACGGACGGATTAACCGAGTCGCAGGAAGTCTCGCACACCTACTACATTAGGGCGGCTAGCAACCCTCAGAGAGATTACGGCCCTGCGATGGTGGCAGCCGGAGCATTTCTGATTCTGGCGGCCGGGGGCATCATCTTCTGGGCCAGAAAGAGAGGGGTAAGGCTCAGAGAGATTCCTGAGAGGCTCCGGGCGGCATGGGGAGGACCTGGGGAGAGTTGAGAATTGTCACTTCCTCAGGAGCGATTTCAAGAGAGGGCGGGGGACCCAGCGGGGCAGCCTCTCAAACCATCGGTTGATAAAGCAGCTCGATGAGAATTGTGCCGACCCTGCTCATGTGGCTGGCAACGAAGTCGGCACCGGTGAGGTCCGTGGCGCTCATTCGGTGGTCCACTAGAATTGTGGTCATTCCGAAGCTCCTAGCCACCTCCAGCTCCTCCCCCGGAGCGCTTCCAATAAAAATCGCTCGGTTCCCCCCGCAGCCTGCTTTCCCCAGCGCCACCTTGAAAATCCGGGGGTCCGGTTTAGATGCACCAACCTCTTCTGCGGTCGTCACAGAGTCGAAGAGGCCGCAGAGGTTGAGCCAGACGAGCTGCTTCTCGATATAGGCCGTATCCGCGTCGGCAAGCAGGCCAATATAGGCCCCCTCAGCCCGGACCCTCTCCAGTACCTCCCTCGCGCCGTCATGGAGCCGGACGAAGGCCTTGTGGTGGTTGAGGTACTCACTGTAGAACCAATCACGGTCCTCCTCACCAATCCTGACAGTGCCGCCCCCGATACCCCCAACCAGCATGCTCAGGGCGTTTCTGACCAACTCCCTGTGCGGCGTCCATACCGAGCGCCGACCGAGGGGAGCGCGCAGAAAGCTGTTGAACTCATTGAGAAGGATGGAGGGCTCCGTCGTCAGGTGGTATCTCTCGACGAGCGACTCCATCAGCCGAAGATGGGCCTCGTCCTGGGTTTCCGATGTGGCGAGCGTGCCGAAAAAGTCGAAGAGAATGGCCCGGAACCTCCTCCCCTGCCCTGATGGGCTCATAAGGCATCCCTTATCCTGCTGGGACTCAGAAGCCCTTTGTCGGTAATGAAAGCGGTGACGTATCTCGCTGGGGTGACGTCGAATGCTGGATTGCGGGCCCGAGCTCCCCTGGGTGTGATCCGCGTCCTCCCCACCATTAGGACCTCGTCCTCAGACCTCTCCTCTATCGGTATTTCGCGGCCGTCACGGGCGGTCCTGTCGAATGTGCTCAGCGGGGCCGCTACATAGAAAGGAATTCCGTTCTCTTTAGCCACCACCGCCTTCTCGTAGGTGCCGATCTTATTCGCAAAGTCGCCGGAGAGGGTGATTCTGTCCGCTCCGACTATGACGAGGTCAACCTCCCTCCTGGCCATGAAGTGTCCCGCGGCGTTGTCGGCGATGACCGCGTGGGGGATGCCCTCGTTCATCAGCTCCCATGAGGTCAGCCTTGCACCCTGCAGGCGCGGTCTAGTTTCGTCAACAAACACGAAGAGCTCTTTCCCGCTATGGTGGGCGACGCGAATGGGCGCCAGAGCGGTGCCGTAGTCCACCGTCGCAAGCGCACCGGCGTTGCAATGGGTGAGAACCCTGCTCCCGCTCTGAATCAACCGGGCCCCATGGACGCCAATCTCGTGGCACTGGCTCACAATACTATTGACGAAGTCCATCGCCGCCTCCTTCACATCCTCCCCACCCGCTGCCGCTTTTTCCATCAGCTCAATGGCGTAAAACAGATCGTGAGCCGTGGGCCTTGTGGCGCGGAGCGTGGCCGCGGCCTTCTGAAGGTCCTGACCCGTCTCCCAAGCTAGTGCCATTCCATAGGCCGCCGCCGCGCCGATAGAGGGCGCGCCTCTCACCACCATCTCCCTTATAGCAAACGCCACAGAGCGCACGCTCCGTGCCTCGTATATTTTCAATTTATGTGGGAGTAGCCTCTGGTCCATGAATTTTACAGTCTTTTTCTCATACCAGAGGGCGGGGAGGTTCCTCGCCCTGCCGCCAATCCTGACCTTCACAAACCTCCCTCCCTATTTTGAAGGCCACATCGGCGGTCCCGGGCTCCATCGTTCCCTACTCCCTTGAGTAACCGAGTTTCGAGAGCTAGCTCTCCCACCAGATTCACCAGCTCCTCAGCGCTTCGAGCCATCATCAGAACACCCCGGCCTCTGATTCCGGCCACCTTGCCGTGCTCTCTGGCGAGCCTGACTACGCTCATGGCCTCCCTAAACGAACCCGGAGGATGGCTTTCAGTGGTGCACGGGATCCCTTCGGGTGGGCGGAGGCTCCAGACGAAAGAAACCGCACCAACTAGTTCGTCCGTCCAATAGCTGAGCCAATGGATGGGCGTGTCCGGACTCGGCTCCGCAAGTCCGATGACTAGTGCCGTGTGGCGCACGGGGTCATAGTCCGCCACCTCGACGGCCTCCGCCCCCTCGGGGCTGCCCGGAATCCTTCTCGCAGGGGTGATGACGAAATGCGGCCCGGCCCTGATGCTGAGGGAGCAGGGAATTTCTCCCACCCTGTGCAGAGTCTCCGCAAGCAGCACCCCCTCAGGCAGGCGGCATGGCTCCCGACTGGCGAAAAAGCTGCCGAGGACCATCCAAGACGAATTGACCATGATCCCTTGAGTGAGTATTTCGCGAGCGCTATATAACCCTTGGGTTTCTTGCTTTTCCTCTAGGCCGGTGCTTCCCCCGGGCTCTTCTCACGGGAGAACCGATAGAGCACCGCTCCCAGAACAGCAATCGTTACAGTCACAATAAGATAAATCATTACCTCCTGCAGCACCTGGTCCGCTGTTCGGTTCCGCAGGTGCCCCAGAAAGAAGCGCACTAATGTGATGGCGGCATTGAAGAGAAAGAGCATGGCAACACCGGAAAGGGCCATGTAGACATTCTCCCATCTCCTTCTCTTCAATCTGAGGTATTGGTCGACAAAATACCCCCCCTCTTTTACGACGTGGGCGGGTATGATCCACCAGATGAAGCCAGACGTAAAAAAGAGGAAAGCCTCATCCACGGTGGGAATGGCAGATGCTGCTGTAATCCGGTAGGTATAGGCGGCGCCAATAAATATGATTAGAAAGGCCGTGAGAGAGGTGAAAATGGAGAGCTTGGCACTAAGCATTCCTGCCCGAAGCTCCTTGATTGTATCCTCCACCCTGTCCCGCACGCGCAGGGCCTGGAGAAGGAAAAAGGTGCCAATAAAAAACCCTATGGAGCCGAGCGCGAGATTCTGAGGAGTGTAGAAGCCTGTAATCGCAAACGCCCCCCACACCATGAGTAAAAGGGAGAAGGGCACGATTACCTTCATCTGGATGTTCTCCTTTGTCATCCCCTTCCGGATGATGTAGAGGGTGCTCTCTATTCTCTCGCTCTGCTTGACCACCACTCGGCGGACCTCGTGGACCTTCAGCTTCGACTTGAGCATCGGGAGGACCCACTCGTCCTCTGGGCCGTCTGAAACCACGATTGCCCTGTCCGGCTGGAGCTTGCTGATGACTTCGCCGAGCTGGAGGGCCACGAGGTGGTCGGATTTACGGCCAACCTTCGGGTCGCCGCAGACCGTTGCCAGCTCGACCTGCTTTCCAGCCGCTCTCAGCTCATCGTACAATTTGATTGCCGCAAACAAAGAGTTTGAGTCAGAGTCTTCTGGGTCGGCTAGCGCAAGCTTCACAGCTGCTCTGAGGTTCTGCTTCCGGCCAATAATAGGACTGTCTATGCCGGCCTTGGTGCCGAAGTCGTTGTCCCTGTCCACGCAGAGAACTAGGATTTTGGCCATTGGCACGATTATTTATAACTACTTCTATTTATAGATTGTTTATGGTACAATTTTAGAATTATTGGGGAATTGGGGCAACAGGCCTTGGCTTACACCCACCTCTCACCCACGCTCAACACTCATCATTTATCTGGAAATTGCATATTTATAAATAGGCACATTTATATGACCATACAAGAGGGAGAGACATGCCGGATCTGAGGGAGAGGGTTGAGGAGGACCGGGGCATTATAAAAAAGATTCAATCAGTTATTCCGGGATACGCTGGTTATAGGCGACGGGAAGACCTCCGCGCGGCGGACAACCTCCTGCGAATTCAGATGGCGGAGAGGTTGGGAAGGGCCAGGACGGAGGTGGAGAAGTGCCGGAAAACTCTTGTGGACAATATGGCGACCCAGCAGCTGGACAGCCTTGGCCAGCTCATCAATAGATTCAAGAGCGTTGAGGGGCAGCTGAGGCATGCCGAGGGGGGCTACAGTGGTATCTCGCCGACGATTCGGATTGAGGAGCCGGAGCTGAACCAGCTCTATGAGTATGACCTGAGCCTCGTCAACCATATCCTCTCAATAGAACAAGGAGTCCTTCCTTTGAGGAATGCTGTTACCTCGGGCTCAGCACAGCAGATAAAAGCGGAGATAGAGACCCTGCGTAGCAGGATTGATGAGCTGGAGAACACTTTTAAGGCCAGAATTAGGAGGATAACGGGCACGGAGGTGGTGTGAGATGACTCTCATAGGCGCGGAAACATTCATCTGGGACGACGCCAACAAGAGGAACAATGTGATGTGGAAACTGCCCAGAAATGTCAAACTGAACGACAACATCGTTGTCAGGGAAGACGAAATAGCAGTCTTTTATAGAGACGGGAAAGCTCTGGCATATCTGGATAGGCCGGACAGGTACGCGCTAACCTCACAGAACGCCCCGATACTTGGCAATCTGATTCACTTCCTCTCCGGCGTGAGGCAATGGGCGGAGGTATATTACCTGCAGAAGAGGGCTTTTGACGCCAAGTTCGGTAGCAAACAGCCCTACCCGTTCAGGGACCCCGAGTTCGGAATGGTCAATCTACGTGTGTTCGGCGAGTTCAGATACAAAGTCAAGGACCCTGCCAACTTCATCAACCAGTTCGTGGGGGCGCTCAACGCCCATACCGCTCAGGAGGTGGAGGAGAGGACTAAGGAGCAGATGGTGATTGTGGTTTATGACTCGCTCGGCAAGATGAAGGAGAAGGGGATGGGGGTGGCGGACCTCGCCGCCAATCTCACAACGATAGAGCAGGTTGTGCTCGAGAGGTGCAAGGACCACTTCGAGCTGTATGGCCTGTCCATAGAAAAGATCTCGGGGCTCTACATCAACATGCCCGAGGAGGTCCAAAAGGCCGTTGACACCCGCTCGTCGATGACCATTCTGGGAACGAGTTATATGCAGTATCAGGCTGGGCAAGCGATGCGCGACGCCGCCCAGCAGCCCGGCGGCGCAGCAGGAGGAGCGGTGGGCGCGGGCGTGGGAGTGGGCGCGGGGTTCGGGATGGGGTATATGATGGTGGACGCGATGCGACAGCAACCTCCCTCTACGGTCGCAACCGTGGCTCCTGCACAGAATATAGCCCTCAAGGCCTGCATCGCCTGTGGCATGCAGATTCCTGCCGATGCCAGCTTCTGCCCGAAATGTGGCAAGCCTCAGACCCCACCGGGGAAACTTTGCGCCAAGTGTGGTGCGCAGGTCCCGGTGGATGCCCTCTTCTGCCCCAAGTGTGGCACAAAGATGGGGGGTGGTGTCTGCGCGGGCTGCGGTGCCCAGCTCGCTCCCGATGCTAGGTTCTGTCCTAAATGCGGGAGGGCGGCGGGGCAGTGATGCCCCGGCCCGGGAGACGCCTAAACTTTATATCTGCCGTCCACCTTGCCACCGGCTGAGCCGAGGCTAACTCCAAGCTATCCTTGGCTTAGCTTAGACAGGCGGTTCTACAGACCGCCAATAATATATATCCGGCGTCTGCTTACCACCACTCTGAGCATGTGCTAGACGCACGCTGTCCCCGGCTTAGCTCAGACTGGTGGAGCGGGGGACTGTAGTAGGTGACCGGGCAAGCCCGGTGCCCCGCAGCCATCCTCAGGTCGCTGGTTCAAATCCGGCAGCCGGGACCACTTTTTATGGGCTTCCTGGATTTGTCCGGCCCGTGGGGCATCATACCAATTGCTGCCCCGCAATTTCCGCCAGCACTTTTCGCCGGACAAATTCCACAGGGCGAAAAGGGCTGGGGCATCGCAACAATTGCTGTCCCTCCGAAGTGGGGCGTCCGCTAATAATATAGTAGAAAAGAAATAAAAGGGAGGAGGGGAGGGGATATGCAGGGACTGGATATAAGGGGGTAACCTTATTCCTTTAAAATCCTCTCCGCCTCCTCCCGGTCAGCGTCCATCACATACCTGATTCCACTGATTTCGGCCGCCTCCCTGGTCAGAGCCGCGATATCGTCCCGCGAGATATAGTCCAAGGAGAACTTGCGGCTCCCACACATCAGCTGGCGCAAACCCTGCGCAACCCTCTCGAGATAGGTGTAGAGGCCGAGCGCACCCGTCGGAACCTCCTTGAACCTCTCCCCAAGCCTGGCAGCCAGCTCCGGCGCCGTGACGAAAATCTCCTCCGGCGAGGTCCCAAAGCGTCTGACATACACGGGCACCTGACCCTCCTTTATTTTACGCCCTAGCGTCTTTCCAACCATCGCAGCCGTGAGGGGGGCACGGGCCATTCCTACAAGCTTGGCATAGGGGGCACAGAGGGCGAGGCCCTTGAAGACCTGGTCCTCGAACGCGAACCCTCCGGCCACGGCAATGTCCGGGACGTACTTCCCCTCTCCAGCCAGACGCTCACAGTATTTATAAAGAAGGGAGTGAAGCTCGACGGGAGGTACCCCCCACTCGTTCATCATTCTCCATGGGCTCATGCCCGTCCCGCCGCCGGCGCCGTCCACTGTTAGGAGATCAATTCCCGCAAGGGACGAGAACTTCACCGCCCTAGCCAGGTCCGCCGGTCTGTAGGCGCCCGTCTTCAGAAAGATGTACTTAGCTCCCATGCTTCGGAGCTCCTCGACCCTCTTTAAAAAAGCCTCTTTCGAGACCATTCCCACCCGCGAGTGTCTCTCGAATTCCTTAAATGTGCCCCTCTCGAAAGCCTTTATCACAGACGGATCCATCGGGTCGGGGTGCACGATGTAGCCCCGGCTCTTCAGGAGCTGGGCCATCCTGAGATCCTTTATTTTCACCTCACCCCCAATGTCCTTTGCTCCCTGTCCCCACTTCATCTCGACGCACCTAACTCCGAGCTTCTTTATCGCATACTCATGGACCCCAAGCATCGTGTCCTCCACATTCGCCTGGACCACGATTTCACCATAGCCGTCTTGCTGCCACTTCCTGTAGAGATTGACCCTCCACTCCAGCTCCTCGGACCTGACGACTCTGCCGTCCTTTATCTCAGCCTTCGGGTCCATACCGCAGACATTCTCACCGATTGTCAGAGGGATGCCTGCGAGGGCGCAGCCGATCGCCAGACCCTCCCAGTTGGCCTTCGCTATCCAAGTGGAGCCCAGGCCCGGAACAATGAAGGGCAGGCGGAGCCTTATACCCCTATCCCTCCCTATCCTTCTCTCAAGATTCACACTTGGGAAAATCGCCTTGTTGCTGTCGGCCTCTATCCCCACTGCTCCCACGGTGGTTCCCATGATAGTGAAGTGCGAATAGTCCACCGGATAGATTTTCTCGGATGCACTAGTTATAATTCCGAAGGGCTGGGGATAGAGCACCTCGCGCCCCCGGTAGGCCGACTTGCCCACCTCGCACATTCCTATGCAGCCATCGACGCAGGTCGCGCACAACCCGCTCAGCCGTGATATTGCCCCTTCGGTCCTATTCTTAGTCAGCGTCGCCGCTGTTGCATTCACCTTAGACAGAGACATTCTTTATCCCTCCTTCTTTACCACCTCTTCCTTTTTCCTCTCTCGCACACAGGTCCCACAAGCCGACTCGCTCATGAAACACTGAGCGTCATCGTAGTGCTCCAGGCACGTTGGCTCCATGTTCAGGCAGGCGTTGCAGACAGGCTCTTTCGCGTCGGGGCCCTGGCACCTCGCCATGCACGCCGGGCAGATGTACATGCAGGCCCCGCAGCGCCGGCAGGCGTCGGACTTTGCATCGAAGGGCGTAGTTATCTTCATATCCCTGCCCCGCCCCGCAAATTCGATCGCCTCGGCCATCATCTGCTCTTTGCAAATCCTCACACACAGGCCGCAGAGGATGCAGTCCTCGTTCTTGAGCTTGAATCTAACCTGCGTCACACCGTATTGGGACGCGAGGTCCTGAAGGGTCTTCGACGAGGGGCAACGAGCTAGTAGGAGCTCAATCACCATTTTCCTCGCGGCCGTTACCCTCCAGGAGCGCGTCCTGACCTCAAGGCCCTCGAGGGCCGGATACGTGCAGGCGGTAACCAGTCTGGCGGTCCTCCCGGAGCCTATCTCCACAAGACAGAGCCTGCAACCGCCGTAGGAAGAGAGGCCTTCTTCGTAGCACAGCGTCGGGATGTCGATGCCGTAGAGCCTCGCGACCTCAAGAACCGTCATCCCCTCCTCGGCCACGACGTCCAGTCCATTTATCCTGAGACTGACCACTCCGTCACCCCCTCCTGACCGCGCCGAACTTGCATGTCGTGTAGCAAATTCCGCACTTGATACATTTCTCCAGTGAGATTGCGTGGGGCTTCTTCTTCTCTCCCGATATCGCTCCCTGGGGGCAGGCCTTCGCACACGCGCCACAGCCCGTGCACTTATCAGGCTCTATGGAGAACCGTATCAGGGCCTTGCACACACCAGCCGGACATTTCTTTTCTTTTATATGCGCGAGATACTCCTCCCTAAAGTACCTGAGCGTCGAGAGAACCGGGTTTGGGGCCGTGTTGCCCAGACCGCACATCGTGGTGTCCCTGACGATGCCCGCGAGCTCCTCGAGAAGGCTCAAGTCGGCTTCGGTGGCCTCCCCCTCCGTAATCTTCGTGACGAGCTCCAGCATCCTCTCTATGCCTTCCCTACAGGTGGTGCATTTTCCGCACGACTCTTCGAGAAGGAACTTGAGGAAGTACTTGGCGATGTCTACCATACAGGTGTCCTCGTCCATCACCACCATCCCGCCTGAGCCCATCATCGCCCCGAGCTCCTTCAGGGAGTCGTAGTCTATTGGAACATTGACCTTGTCCGCGGGTATTATTCCTCCCGAGGGCCCACCGATCTGGACGCCCTTCAGCTTCTTTCCCCCGGGGAGGCCGCCGCCGATTTCATAAATTATTTTTGATAGGGTCGTGCCCATTGGAACCTCGACGAGGCCCGTGTTGTTTATCTTCCCCACGAGCGCAAAGACCTTCGTCCCCTTGCTCCCCGGCGTCCCAAGCTTCGAGTACCAGTCGGCGCCCCTATTTATTATCAATGGCACATTGGCCCAGGTCTCGACGTTGTTTATGTTGGTCGGCCTCCCCCACAGACCCTCCTCGGAGGGGTAGGGGGGCCGCTGCCTCGGGACCCCCTTCTTTCCTTCAACGGAGGCTATCAGGGCAGTTTCCTCGCCACACACGAATGCCCCAGCACCCCTGACCACACTCACATCGAAGCTGAAGTTGGATCCGAGTATGTTCTTGCCCAGCAGCCCGTACTCGCGAGCCTGCCTAACAGCATTCTCGACATTCTTTACTGCCAGAGGATATTCATTCCTCACATAAACGATTCCCTCAGAGGCCCCGATGGCGTAGGCCCCGATCGCCATGCCCTCGAGGACGCTGTGAGGGTTACCCTCGAGCGTACTCCTGTTCATAAACGCTCCGGGATCACCCTCGTCCGCATTACAGACCACGTATTTCGGCCCGCCTCTCGCCCTACGAGTTGTCTCCCACTTGATACCCGTCGGGAAGCCCGCCCCACCCCTCCCCCGCAAGCCGGACCTCTTGATCTCCTCAATCACCATCTCCGGTGACATTTTGTTGAGGACCTTTGCAAGAGCGGAGTAGCCACCGCGCGAAATATAGTCTTGGATGCTCGAGGGGTCCAGCGTAGGGTTCATTCCAAGGATGAGCCTCGTCTGCAGCTTGTAGAACGGTATCTCGGTATCTCGAACCACCTTCTCGCCAGTAACAGGGTCGGTGTAGAGAAGCCTCTCGATAACCTCTGACTTCTTAACGCTCTTTTCTACAATCTCAGGAACGTCCTGCGGCATGACCTTTTGATAAGAGATTTCCTCAGGATAAATCACAATATGTGGCCCGCGCTCGCAGAACCCGCGGCACCCCGTCGGTTTGACCATCGACACATGAGTCTTCTTCAACCCCCGCTCCTTCAGCTCTTTCTCAAAGGCGGCGAACACGCTCTCCGCGCCGGAGGCGAGGCATCCCGTGCCGGCGCACACCGCCACCCACTTTTTCTTCTCGCTGTGTTCATTACGAAGCGAGCGCTGGAGTGTCTCCAGCTCCCCTATATTTTTCAGTACCATCCCTACCCCCTCTAATCACCTCTTTCAACACCGATCTCACCCTAGATGGCGTCATGTTGCCGTGGTACTCCCCATCAACGACCACTATCGGACCCTTGGCGCAGCAGCCGAGGCAGTTCACGGTCTCGAGCGTGAACTCGCCATCGTTCGTGGTCTCTCCCGGTTCTATTCCAAGAGCTCGCTGAAACTCCTCCAGCACCGCCAGCGATTTGCGAACGTGGCAGGCAGTGCCGAGACATACTGTGACTACGTGCTTTCCTCTCGGCTTCAGGGTAAATGCCTTGTAGAAAGTGGCTATTCCGTAGATTTCACTCAGAGAGACCTCCAGTCTCTTCGCCAGATGCTCCAGGGCGAAGTGGGGGAGGTATCGGAACTCGGACTGAATATCGAAAAGCATGTTGATAAGCCATCTCCTCTCCCCTTGGTACCTATCAATCACGCCGTCGACGAAGTTCTTCCAGCCCTTCATCTCCCCAGCGAGTTCATCTTTGACTGAGACCTTCTTCACCTGTGCAGTGGCATCCGATTCGCTACCCATTCAGCTCACCTCCTGAAGCGGCTCTTCTGGCTTGAGCAAAATAAAAATCAGCATTGGCGTTTGGGGCTCCAGCAGCGAATTCGACTCTGAAGAGCGCCTGAACCGTCGAAAGGACTTTCCGCAGGTCCTCCCGCGCTACGGCCGGGTCTTTATAGATCCACTCGCGCCTCCAGGGCCGGCGGGGACACTCAACTCTTTCTCCGCGCAGTCCAGCGCCGAGAAAATTCGGAAGGATAGTGATGGAGAATTCCGGGTTATTCCACAACAGATTTGAGTGCATGCTCTCCATGCTCTGGGAGGCGGCGGAGATTCCCATTAAAGGACTGCTCTGGATGCACCACTCGGGCGTGACGCAGTCCTCTGGAGAGCCCTCGCTCCAGTCCAGAGTGACGATTCTGCAAACCCCGTCGCTCCAGACAAGTAGAACTGCAACATTCTGGGCCTCGCGCCCGTCCGTGTAGAGGCCAGAGCACCGGCTGGCGAGGGCGACGCAGGGTATGTCCTCTGGCAGGGTAGTAGATGGCCAGAGACGCACCAAACACTCCATAACCTCAGGCCCCACCCCACCTGGCGAGCTATACATCGGAAGCTTTATGGTTCTGTGGACGCTCCAGACGGGTTCCGGCATCCCCAGGCCCGCAGCATAGCTCATTCTTCCGGCGATGTGTGTCTTCCTGCCGGCAGAAGGGAGTTCTAGGGGAAGCTTCCTAGGGGCTCGAATGGGGTACTCGCCTTCCTCAACACTTTCGATGCAAAAGGAGCCCGCAAAGACCTTCGAAGGAGCCTCGACCAGATTGCGGAGGTTCCATGAAAGTATGAGGGGATGGAGCAGTTGGGGGATGCTCTCCGTCATTTCCCTCCCTCCATCGCTCTCAATATCCTCTCCCTTGCCAACTCTTTCGCAACCCGCCGGAATGGAACCCCAGGCTCTTTTGAGCTCTCGACAATCTCCTTAACGGCGGATTTTATCCGAGCCCCGATAAGAGAGAAGGCCTCCTCGCAGCTCTTCCTCTCAAGCTCCGAGTAGGAAGCTATCGCCGCCGCGGAAAGTGTCAGAATGTCAGGAAGGACAGGAACTCCCCTCCTTGTGAGAACCATCTCTGCAATAGGCGTGAGCGGAGCGCCGGGACCCTCCACAATACACTTCGCCTGAATCATATGAGCGATTTCCTCGGTCACCATTCCCCTCCCCCCACAGAGCACGAGGGCGTCGCATTCTATCTTCAATATCTCTTCCTGGGAAGTTCTATGGCCAACTTTGTACTGCGCCAGCGACTGCCTTTCGCTCGTTGCGCAAGAAAATTTCAGGGCCTTGCCAAGATCGATTCCGGTAGGGTCATAAATCGCTCCCCAGTCATCTGAGAGAGCTACTATCTTAGCTCCCTTATTCACACAATATCTCGCCACGGCCGCACCCACGCACTCAAACCCCTGGAGAGCGACCGTAGCCCCCTCTAGTGACCCTGGGAGGTTGTTGCCTTCCCCACTCAATTGGAGAAAGCTCTCAAGAGCCACACCTGCACCGAGGCCCATTACTCCCAGCTCGTAAGGAATACCACCCATCTCCACTGGCTTTCCAGTTGCTCCACGCCTGTCCCCGACTTCTTCTGCGAAAACGCGCATCTCGGCCTGCCCCGTATTGATGTCTGGGGCGGCCACGTAACAGTCAGGAACGCATGGCGATACACCTCGAGCAAATGCCCTCACGAGCTGATTTTTGTCAATTTCCCCTCCTTCAAGAAGACGAATTCCCGCCGCCGCCCCGCCAAGACGGACGCCCGCGAGCGCACAGGCCAATGTGTTACTCCGGGCCCTGTTGAAAACCTCACGTGGTTTAATGACTTTCTCAAATCTCACCCCTCCCCAGCCGGGACCCTGGGTGGTATTGTCTATTATCAGTATGCCCTGCATTCCGCTTTCGGGCTCATAGACGTGGATAACCTTCGATGGACCCCAATTGTCCAGAAACGCGAACACATTGGTATCCTCAAGATAGGCAAGGAGCTTGTCCGTGTGGATACCGATGCTGGCCCTCTCTCCCTCTATTTTTGTCATTTGCGATGGAGTGAATACAGTCTGAATATTTATATTATGTATATATATTTGAATTATATTTTAATAGATATTAATATTTAATATAGAGATTAATATCATAATTTAACATTATCATTTATTTATATTATACAATAATGATTATTATTTTTAGTTTAATAAATAGATATATAATGATAAAATTTAAGCGAAATATTATTATAAGTGACATTTATACCTTTTATTATGTCTGAATTGCTTGAAGACATCCTGAACCTGGACATCCTCGAGAACCTCTGCTCCGGCTCGGGGGTGGAGGTCAACATTAGCGCCCTAGCCTCAATGTTCAGCAAGCACCGAAACACCATCAAAAACCATCTCAGGGAGCTCTTCGGGCACGAGATACTGAATCCACCTGTCTATCCTTTTCTTTGGATATATCAGGAGTATCCCCTGATGATCACCGTGAGGGCCGACCTTCCCCGGGAGGAAAAAATCGAGCGTTTTCTGAAGGAAGATGAACACATCTTTGCTGCATTCTATGTTCGAGACGGGGAGTACAATACCTTTCTTATCGAATTCTTCGAGAATCTGTTCACCTATGGGGAGTGGAGGAAAAGGATTGTTGCCGAGAACCTCATCCCACCTAGAGAGACTCGATACCCTGGAGACGCAATGATGTTTAGTAACCAGCACATGATAAAATACCAGCCCCACTCGCCTGTAATCAATATAGAAGAGCGGATAAGTCGGGGAGAGACCGTAACCCTGAACGGCCTCAAATTGAGCAGCATTTGCTTCAATATCCTGAAAAAGCTGACCTTCGGTGAGGGAATAAGGACTAATGAGAACCTTCTAGCCCAGAAGCTCGGCGTCCATCGGAGGACAATTGAGCGAAGAATCAAAGAGATGCTCGAGGCCAGAATCATCGGTCCCCCGGTATGTAGGTTTCCTAAGTTCTTCGTGCCGCCTGATTATATTCTGGTTTATTATCTTATGGAGGTCAGAAAATCAATGGATAAGCTCCTCAATGCAATTAAGACGGATCCGAGCATTCCCATCGCCCTCCTGGCCAACATCGGTCGATACAACCTCCTGCTGTTCGGTTGTTACGCAAATGTCGAAGAGCATTTCAGGTGGGAGGAGCTTTATGACAGCCGGTTCCCGGGTGCGATTGGGGCTATGAAGAAACTAATTCTCCTACCCAGGATGATGGCCAACATTGATCAGCAGAAAGTTTCTCTCGGGATAATCAGGCGCAGAAAGGAGATGTTGCGCGGGAGGGAGCTCGTGGGGAGTGTGACCAGTGTTAAGGCAGGGTAGCGGCTGGCCGAGGCTGGAGCGCGGAGGCCGGCGGCTTGCCGTTCCAATGCCCCACGCCCCCTCTACCAAATCTTTATTTCGCCCGCCCCTATTCGCTGTCAGGACACCATGAGCGATCGCGAGGTCAAGCTGGCCCTCATCAGCGTCTGGGACAAAAGGGGTGTGGTCGGGTTCGCTCGCGAGCTGTCGGCGCTCGGGGCTGAGCTCGTCTCCACGGGCGGCACGCTCACTGTCCTCAGGGAGGCGGGTCTTAAGGTCCTCTCCGTCTCAGACATAACAGGCTTCCCGGAGATTCTGGACGGGAGGGTCAAGACCCTTCACCCGGCGGTTCACGCGGGAATTCTGGCCCGCAGGGACGTAAAGGAGCATGTCGCCGAACTCGAGAGGAGGGGCATCAGGAAAGTGGATCTGGTCGCGGTCAACCTGTATCCCTTCGAGAAAACGGCCGTAGCGCCCGGCTGCACCCTCGAAGAGGCCATTGAGAACATAGACATTGGGGGCCCGGCGATGCTGCGCGCCGCCGCAAAAAACTTCGAAGCGGTCGTTCCTATTTGCTCTCCGGAGGCCTATCCGGCGGTCATTGACGAGCTCAGGAGGACGGGCCGGGTCTCGCTCGAGACCCGGAGGAGGCTGGCACTAGAGGCTTTCGCTCACACCGCCGCCTACGACGCTGCCATTTATTCCCTCTTGCCCCGATTGATGGGCTTCGAGGAGCTTTTTCCGCAGAGAATCTGCCTAAGCGCGTCAAAAGCGCTGGAGCTCAGGTACGGAGAGAACCCGCATCAGAGGGCCGCCTTCTATCGCGACCCGGTCAGGCGGGAGCCTTGCGCCGCGTTCGGCGAGGTGCTCCAGGGTAAGCTCCTCTCCTTCAATAATTATTTAGACCTAGACGCCGCGCTCGAGTTGGTCAAAGAGTTTTCAGAGCCGGCAGCGACCATCGTGAAGCACACCAGCCCCTCCGGGGCCGCGGTCAGGCCGTCGATATCAGAGGCTTATCGAGAGGCCCACGCGGCGGACCCCAGGTCAGCCTTCGGAGGGGTTGTAGCTCTGAATAGGGTCTGCGACCGACCCACGGCAGAGCAGATAGCCTCCACCTTTATCGAAGCTGTCGTCGCGCCTGACTTCGAGGAGGGGGCTCTGGAAGTCCTGAGCAGGAAAAAGAACCTGAGGCTTCTCAGGGTCGGCCCGCTTGAGGCGCCGGCGTTCAGGGATAGGATTGACGTGAAGCGCATCGTTGGCGGATATTTGGTTCAGGAGAGGGACCACGCGCTGCTCAGCGCCTCCGACCTCAGAGTGGTGACGGAGAGGCGCCCCTCCGAGGAGGAACTCAGGGATCTCCTCTTTGCTAGGGTAGTCGTGAAGCACGCTAAATCCAACGCAGTCGTTTTCGCTAGAGGCCTCGTGACGACAGGAATCGGCGCGGGCCAGCAGAGCCGCGTCGACAGCGTTGCCATCGCTGTGAGAAAGGGCGGGGATAGAATAAAGGGCAGCGTGCTCGCCTCCGACGCCTTTTTCCCCTTCCGTGATGGAGTGGACGAGGCTGCCGCCGCCGGAGTGACCGCCATCCTTCAGCCGGGTGGGAGCATAAGGGACGGCGAGGTCATTGCTGCGGCGAACGAGCGAGGAATCGCCATGGTTTTCTCTGGCCTGAGGAGCTTCAGGCACTGAGTAGCTAACCGCAAAATGGATGGATTTGGAATGTAATTCTGTGTGGGGGTGCGGGTGTGCTCAATCTAGGGGTTTTGATATCGGGCCGGGGCTCCAATCTCCAGGCGATTATAGACGCAACGGAGAGGGGAGAGCTCGACGCGCGTATCTCGGTGGTCATCAGCAACAAGGCCGACGCCCTAGGCCTTGAGAGGGCGAGGAGGCACGGAATAGAGGCCCTCTATATTCCATCGAAGGGCCGGCCAAGAGAGGATTTCGAGAAGGAGGTGGGCGACGAGCTGGAGAAGAGGGGGGTGGAGCTGGTCTGCCTAGCGGGGTTCATGCGCATCCTCTCCCCCTATTTCATACGGCGCTTCAGAAACAGAATCATGAACATACACCCCGCCCTACTCCCTTCCTTCCCAGGAGAGAATGCGCAGAGACAGGCGCTCGAGTATGGCGTGAAGGTCTCCGGGTGCACCGTCCACTTCGTTGATGAGGGGGTGGATACCGGCCCGATAATCGTCCAGATACCTGTTAGGGTGAGGGAGGACGACACGCCCGAGACGCTCGCCGCCCGGATTCTGGAACAGGAACACAGGGCCTACCCGATGGCGATACAGCTTTTCTCGGAGGGGAGGCTGGTCGTTGAGGGGAGGAGGGTCAGAATCCTCCCCCCAAAGGGAGAGGGGCAGGGATAGTGCCGTGACCGCTAAAATTCTTTCGGGGAAAGAGCACAGCGAGCGGATAAAAACCCTTCTCAAGGGGGAGCTGGTGGCTCTGGGTGAGAGGGGAATTAGACCGGGCCTCGCGGTGATTCTTGTTGGGAGGGACCCCGCCTCCGATTTATATGTGAGGACAAAGGAGAGGGCCTGTGCAGAGCTGGGGATTATTGAGAAGACATTCAGGCTGCCGGAGGCGACAAGCGAGGTTGAGCTTCTCAGACTCATCGCCACACTCAATAGCGACTCAAGGTTCCACGGAATTCTAGTGCAACTGCCCCTCCCGACCCAGATTGATGAAAAGAGGGTTCTGGAGGCGGTTTCGCCGGACAAGGACGTCGACGGCTTCCATCCCTTCAACATGGGAAGATTGGTCGCTGGAGACCCCCTGTTTGTTCCGGCCACTCCCGCTGGAGTGCAGGAACTCCTCGTCCGCTCTGGAAACAGCCCTGAGGGGAAACATGTCGTCATATGCGGCCGGAGCAACATCGTGGGAAAGCCTCTGGCCTGCCTCCTGATGCAAAAGAGGAAAGGGGCCAACGCGACTGTGACTGTCTGCCACACTGCCACCCGGGACCTAGCCTCAATAACGCGTCAGGCCGATATCCTGGTAGCGGCGATGGGTAGACCTAGAGCCATCAGGGCCGACATGGTTAAGGAGGGGGCAGTGGTAATCGACGTTGGCGTAAACCGGGTCCCCGACCCGGCCTCACTGGGAGGTACAAAGTTGGTCGGCGACGTCGACTTCGAGGCGGTAAGGGAAAGAGCATCCGCGATCACACCGGTGCCGGGCGGTGTCGGGCCCATGACAGTAGCGATGCTCATGGCCAACGTTGTTAGCGCGGCGGGCAGAGCAGAAGCCGGCCCCCGGCAGAAGCCATCATCCAGTGAGCTCTACACTGCCCGGCTGGAGGAGAGTCGGGAAGGGTAGAATTTCAAGGGGTGGGGGAGAAGGGGCTGTCAGTAAAGTAAAAATGCCCGAAGAAAGATAGAAAAGAGAAAAAGAAAAAAAGGAGAAAGAGGTGTGCTACTTCTTTCTCCGCCTTATCATCGCCGCAGCCACCACTATTGCAGCTACGAGCAGTAGCGCCTCGAAGCCCGGTGTGTAGTGCAGCTCGCATGAGACGCTCTTCGTGCTGGGCGAACCAGCCGCATCGCCGGATATGGTCGCCACCGCGGTGTGCTTCCCTTCACCCTTGACCTTCCAGGTGATGTTCTGGATGAATTCCTTGCCACCCTCGATATGGAGGGTGATGGGGATGGGGGTCAGGAGCTTCTTTCCCTCGGTGACGTTGAGCACCACCGTTCCTGGAAGCTCTCCCGTGTTCTTTAGGGTGATCGTCAACGTGTAGCTCTGGGTGCTGTCCTTGGGCTGCCCCTCCTTCTTCTTCGGCTTCACAGTGAAGCCAGTTATTATGATGTTCGCAGGGGCGAGCTTGTGCCCCACCAGCACCGTCACGTTCTTCTCGGCGCCCAAGGCCTTCACGTAGAAAGTGTGGTTGACGTCGCCTATTCCCGTGATATTCACGATAACCACAACGTCCTTTGTAGAGCCTGCGGTCAGATTTATGGTTGTGTTGGTGAGCTTGGTGGTGCCGTCGAAGAACTCGACCAGGAGCTCAATGGCGTCGCCCGAGCCCTCGTTCTTGATGGTTGCTCTGAACTCTACCTCATCGCCGATTCTAAGCTCGGCTGGCACGACGAAGTCCGTAATGTTTATCACGGGTGTTCTGTTTTTCACCGTCAGGTTGGCCGACCTCTCGAAACCAGCAACCGCGACCTTGACAGTTAATTCGGTGTCTGCCTCGACCTCTGGGAGAGTCCATGTGAACACCACATTCTCTATGGCGCCCTTGAGAACCGTCACGTTCTTGGTTTCAACGGTCTCAGTCCCGACGATGAAGGTCACGGGGACATCAACAGCGTCCGCGGTACCGTCGTTTGCAACAGTCGCGGTTATCGTGACCGTGCTTCCCTCGAACTCGGCCTCCGGGAAGACCGTCAGGTTCTGGATAAAGAGATGAGCCTCACCCCTGACAGTGATGTTGACAGAAGCCCAGTAGGGCCAGTCGGTCTGGCTGCCCACACCTACGTAGATCGTGTGGTTGCCCAGAGGGGTTGCGTCGGTGACTAGCCAGTTCCACTCAACGCTTTTGGTGCCGTTCGGCTCTACCGCCTCTGTTATGGTGACCGTTGCCGCCGGGGCAAGTGTGTCGTCTACATAGAAGCTGACCTGGAAGTCCACCGCCGGCACATTCCCAGCGTTTGTCAGGACTGCCGTGATGGTGACATTGACCTCAGCCCCTTTAGTAATGGTGACCTCCTGCGGCTCCGCAGTGGGTTCCTGCTTCAACTGGATGTCTGGCCTTGGGTTGGCGAGCGAGAACGGTGGAGAGTTATTGGTTTGTCCGTTCAGTACGGCTGTTATATAATGCTCCCCGTCCTCAATCCGTAAACCCTCGAATGTGGTGACGAGTATCACGTCTTTGTGGCTGCTTGCGGGAATGGTGGTCTCGTTGTTGCCCACTAACAGCGTACCATCAAGCTTGAAGGTGACGTTGGCTATCCCATCGGCGTTCCCGGAGTTCGAGACCCTGGCTGTGATGGTGACCTCGTCAATCCCGATTACAGCCTCTCCTGGGGATACCGTGACCTCGCCCAACTTGAGATCCGATCCCCGCACGGTGAAAGTGTCTTCCTTATCGGTTAGGGTCTGTTGGTCGTCGTCGTTTATTGCCGTGACTTTAATGTGGAAGTCGCCGTAGGTGTCCGGGGTCCACTCCCAAGTCACCGTTTTGGTGTTGGGGGAGCTTAGGGGGAAAGGCCCCTCCGGCGTTCCGTACTGTTGGTCGTTAATGAAGAGTGTCACGATGAGTTGGTTCACGTTCGTTCCGCCGGCCGCTATTCCAACGGTGACCTCTATTTTGACAAGCACCCCAACCGCACCCTCTGTTACGGAGCTATTTTCTGCATTTTTATAGGCAATGGAGAGGTCAAAGTTACCTGCCCTAGCTGAGGACGCTCCCGAGGGCGCTCCCATCGCCACCAGGACGCTGAAAAGAAAACCTAGCGTCACCAGCAGCGTCGCTCCTTTCCGTACCTTCACATTCATATCCCTCACCTTTTTCGCTCTTTCTGATTATTATGATTCCCTCAATGGGAAATCACAGTTTCATAAAAAATCATACATGGATATAAAGATAGCGCTTCTCTTTTCGCATATTGTTAAATGATAGTTTCGACATTTGCCGTAGACTTTCTTTTAGAGTTTTTGTGCAATTATTTTTAGAAGTTTTTGCTTGGCATGCTTCTTTCTCACAAGCACTCTTCCTCCCTGAGCCCACCAACGACCGGGGAAGGCTGCGCGTTCCTCCACTCGGGGTTCTAGAGAGGGGTCTGTTGAGCGCGCGGCCATCAAAATCTGTTGAACCGTGGGACGCTCCTTCGCCAGCTTTCTTGGCACCCTCCGGCCTTCCCGCCTACTCAGAGTGGCGTCGAAGTACTCGGGATACAGAACAAGCAGCCCCTCTTTCCGGGAAGGCGTGCCGCCCCCTCCTCACGTTCTCTGGGACTCACTCAATCAAGACCGCGTTGAGGACCCCGTGCTGGCCAGGCCTCGATGTCACGCGGGCTCGCCCGAGTTCCGTTTTGAGAATTGCACCTTTGGTGATGATGTTGCGCTGGACGTAGTGGGGGTTGGCGGGATTTTCTAGCACTGTGAGAATCTTGACCCTCTGGACATTCTTCGTTTTCGGGTCTAGCAAGTTGACTGTATCACCCTGTAAGACCCTGATTTTATAATGGGCGCTTCTCACCCTCACCTTCTTGGTTTTCGTTGCACCTATCGTGGCCAATTGGACTTCCCTGCCTATCTCGGTTTTCCTCTTTTTCCGGAATGGGTGATACATACCTCCTGTCGGTTTGCGCCTCGACCTTCCCTGCCAAAGTGCCATTATCTCACCGTACGGGTGACGATGGGGGGACCCGTATATCAATGTTTCTTGGGAGGGTTTATTAGTCACGTCGAGGGTGTCTTGGGCGTGGATTGGCTTGAGGCTATTTTTCTGGGCCTGATTCAGGGCCTCACGGAGTGGCTTCCCGTAAGCAGCTCCGGCCACCTCGCCCTTGCCCAGCACTGGCTGGGAGAGGTCCCCTTTATTGTGGATGTGTTCCTTCACTTCGGCACGCTTTTTGTGATTCTCGTGTTCTTCAGAATGGAGGTCTTGGAGGCGTTGAGAGGGGGGCTGGAGCTGGCCAAGGCCCTCGGGCGTGGGGAGGGCCTCAGGCGTGCGGCGCGGAGGAGCGCAGGCCGAAGGATGGCCGCACTGGTCGCCGTAGGCACCATACCGACGGCCCTCATCGGCCTCCTGTTCAATTACGCAATCGGTGGCAGCCTTTTCACTCATCTGACTCTGGTCGGGTTGGGCTTTCTTCTGACGGGCGTCCTCCTCATCCTCACGCGCGTCCGGCCGGGGCGAGAGACCCGGGGGCGAGGCGTTTTGGAGCTCGGTGCGACGGATGCTCTGGTCATGGGAATTGCCCAGGGTCTGGCGGTCCTTCCCGGCTTCTCCAGGTCGGGGTGGACGATAGGGACGGGGCTTCTGGGCGGAGTCGAAGGGGAGACTGCAGCGCGCCTCTCCTTTCTCCTCTATCTCCCGGCGGTCTCGGGCGCCCTCATCCTGCGCCTCCCGGACCTGGCGCACGAGAGCGGTACTCCACTTCTCCCGGCCCTCCTCGGAACGGCGGTGGCGGTCGTGGTCGGCTACCTCACCTTGGGCTTTCTGACATGGGTGGTGAGGAGAAGGGGATTTCAGTGGTTCGGACCCTACTGCCTCGCCGCAGGGGCGTTCGTGCTGCTCTGGACCTTATTGTGAGCCTTGTTGCCCGTCTCCGCCTGCTCTTGAGGGAGTCTCAGGCGGACCTTCCTCTCGTCCTCCTCCCTCTTCAGCCGCTCCCTTTCGGTGAGAATGGCAAGCATTCTCTCCCGGGCGCGTCGCTCGGCTTCCTCCGCGCCCCTCTCCAGAATCCAGCCCTCACACTCCAGAATCAACTCGTCCATGAACTTCGACGGCAGATAAAACCTCCCCCGCTCTGCCCTCACCGCATCCCGCGCCCTCTGAATTACCTCGAGTACGGCGTTGTGGGCATATATCTCCACGAGGTGGCGGGCTCCGCCGTTGCTTGCTCCCTCCAGCCTTCGCCTCCTCTCCGCCTCCGCTCTTCTCCCTTCCTTTCCATTCGCGCGCTCCGCATCTCCCTCCTCGCTACCCCCACCCCCAATTAGTTTCACGGCGTTTCACCCTCCTGCCATAATTCCCTTGAGACAGACCGACACGCGACAGGCCGCGATAGGTCTCCTCTAGTTCCTGGGCCACGACGCCCACAGGCAGCTCTTCTTTCTATCCCTCCAGGTCCCCTTTCTACAGTCCCTGCCTCTCCATCTCTCTGCCCTAGGACCCACGTTTGGGATTGGGATGTTATTTAGGCGAACATCACGCCGGCCTCGTTCCACTTGACCGTAGAGCCGCGAAGGAGCTTCTCGAGCGCCTGGTCGAAGTCGCGCTGAGTCACCCTGTCGCGGTTGTCTCTTATCGCAAACATCCCAGCCTCGGTACAGATTGCCTTGATATCGGCTCCCGTGGCCCCCTCGCATTTCTGGGCGAGCGAGAGGAAGTCCACACCCTGCTCGATATTCATTCTCCGGGTGTGGATTTTGAATATCTCGAGCCTGGCTTCCAGGTTGGGAATGGGAATTTCGATAATTCGGTCAAACCTGCCCGGCCTGAGCAGAGCTTCGTCCAGAATGTCGACCCTGTTGGTTGCGGCGATTATTCTGACGTCGCCTATGGGGTCGAAGCCATCCATCTCGGCGAGGAGTTGCATCAGCGTCCTCTGCACCTCACGGTCCCCTGAAGTTGCGATTTCGAGCCTTTTCGCTCCGATAGCATCGAGCTCGTCAATGAAGAGAATGCTCGGCGCTTTCTCCCGCGCTAGCTCGAATAGCTCTCTGACAAGTCTCGCGCCCTCGCCGATGTACTTCTGGACTAGCTCGGAGCCGACGAGTCTGATGAATGTAGCGTTGGTCTGTTGGGCGACGGCCTTGGCCAAGAGGGTCTTTCCTGTTCCTGGGGGACCGATAAGGAGGACGCCCTTCGGAGGCTCGATGCCAACCTTTTTAAATAGCTCGGGCCTCGTCAGAGGATACTCGACACACTCTTTTATCTCGCGAATTTGCTCGAGCAGTCCGCCGATGTCCTCATATGATACCCCGGGCTTCTCTATGACCTCACCGCTGGCGACGAGGGGGTCCTTTGACGCCGGAAGGATGCCCATTATCGAGAGGGTCTGCTTATTCATCGACACTCTTGTGCCGGGGATGAGCTTCTTCCGGTCAATGTAGTCAGCGGCAAACACTATGAAGTCGGGTCCAGTGCTGCTCCGAATCACGACCCGGCCATCCTCGAGGACGTCCCGCACATAGCCCACAATCAGGGGCGGGGTCTTAAGGCGCTCCAGCTCGACCCTGAGCCTCTTGATCTCCTTCTGGAGACGGAGGAGCTCGTTCTCTACATAGCGCCTCTCGCTCTCTGCGCGCCGGACATCCTCCATGAGCTGGGCGTTCTTGCTCTCCAGAGCAGAGATGCGATCGGCTAAGTAGTGGGACAGGTCCGGGCCGCTGTCGCTTGCCTCCTCTCGCTCACCCATCGGGCTCACCTTTCGTCGGAGGTATCACTATTAGGCTCTCCCTATTTATTGTTTGCTACACCCACCCTACCCCACCACCGCCAAGAGTTATATCCCACATCCCCGATTGGGTCCCGGGTCGGTAGTGCTCTGCGAGGTTTGCGGGAGGGAAAGCCAGCAGCTGAGGACTGTGCTTATCGAGGGTTCAGAACTGAATGTCTGTCCTGAGTGCGCCCGCTTTGGGGTCGAACGGTCCCCAAAGCCTAAGAAGAGCAACATCCCTCTTCACGTGGCGGAGGCGCTCGAGAAACGCGAGAAGCGGAGCCAGCCTAGGGACATTTTTCAGGAACCCATGGAGGAGCTCGTGGCCGACTATTCCCAAAGAATTCGACGCGCACGCGAGAGGCTTGGCTGGACGCCCGAGGAGCTCGGTAAGAGGGCAAATGAGAAGAAGAGCGTGATACTGAAGCTGGAGGCCGGCGAGATGAGGCCCGATGACGCTCTGGCCCGGAAGCTCGAGAGGGTTCTGGGCATTAAATTGAGGGAGAGGCCGACCTCCGTTGCACCCCCGCCCCCGGGTCCTAGGCGCGGCCTCACTCTCGGGGACCTCATTAAAATTAAAAAGAACGGCTAGGACTGACCTCTTCCCTGCCTTAGATTACTCAGATTTATCTGGATTAAAGAGGGTTATTTAAAATAAATGGATTGTGATTAAAGTTCATGTGTTGGCCCCCCTCTCTGCACTTTTAGAATACTCCATCTTCGTAACAAAAGCCTGAAACAGCCTCTCGTGATTCCCGAGCCTAAGGTTACAATACCTATTTAGAAATTTATGGTGGCTCAATACCACTCCAGCCTCCCCCGGACTTGCCATGAGCTGCTACGGCTTTTTTAATCGCTCCTAGAAGAGTCTGACCGGGGGCTTTTTATCAGAGCTCGCGCCCACCGAGCAGCATCGAAGTCCCGTCCTTTCTGAGGATTACATTTCCATCGCCTATTTTATTCATTGAGCGTGGTAAATAGAGTTGCTGTCTTTACTATCGTCCTAGATCCGATGCCGATGCTTCTCTTTCCTGGGCGATTCCCATGCCAATCCGTTCTCTTTGAGAAGCCTGTGAATGTTATGAAACTCAAATAGAAGCGGTTGTATTGGGTATGATGCCCTCCTCGAAATCAATTGCCCTCCGTATCGCAAACCATTGAAACGGCTCACCACAATTTTCCATTTCCTTTCTTAGCCGCCCTTTTATTAGATAGCGCAACAATTATTTTGGAATATATTAATAAATTTTAGGTTTAATGATGCCGACAAGAATTGATCATAGCTAATTCATCTTTCGTTAAATGTATTATAAAATATTTATATAACTTATAATTAATTTGACTCCTGGGCCGAGGGAAACGGTCGGGGGCTTCAATGGGTTCGAGGAAAATTTTCCGGTTCAACCGCCATATGAGCCTGAGAGAGCCTTCGCTGGTGGCTCTGGCCGTTTTCATTGTGCTCCTGTTGACCTTCCCGCACCTCCACCTCCCGGGCTTCAGGTCCTCTTTACAGATTCCCTTTGGTACCTCAAGGCCCGTGCAGACGATGCCCGGCACCGACACCGACGGTGACGGGCTCTACGACAATATAGAGAGAAAAATCGGCACCAGCCCTCTAGTCCCGGACAGCGACGCCGACGGTCTGAGAGACGGGGAAGAATACGAGTATTGGACGGAGCGGAGCGAGCTCGAGCTGAAGCGCAATGAAACAGACCCATGGCTGGCGGGGAAGTTCCCTGACGAGGTAAAGAGCCGGCTCGTGCAGCGTTACAGGCCGGACAGGGATCTCGAGGGGGATGGCCTAAACAACATCCGGGATGCTGACGCAGACGCGGACGGCAACCTTGACGGAGAGGAGCTGTTCGGCGGCACCGACCCCGCCCACCCGGACGCGGCTGGGTCGGGCGGCCCCGGCACTGACGTCCTTCCCCCGGATAGCGGGAGCCTTCCCCCTCCGGGGGGCCCGGGAGAGCCCGGCTCGGGCGAAGCACCTGCTTGGACGAACCTCGATTCCCCCATTCTCGACTCCGAAAGCTTCCAGAGAATAGCCTCCGGAGGCGCCCAGGCGCTATTCTTCATCGAACCAGCCGACAGGCCGCGCTACTGGAGGACCACCACATTTGACACCTACGACTGCGGAACGTGGTCTATTCCGGTGCCCCTGAGCACCGGATACCGCGGCGAGGTGATAGAGCTGGAGGTTTCGCGCCCTCAGGAGGTCCCCGAGGAGGAGTTTAGGGTGGAGTTCAATGGAGAGGGCACGGGCTATCTGCCGAACGCCCTCCATACAACCCGCCTTTACGGGGCGCGCCCCGACGTGTCCCTCTCACTGGACAGACTTCTCAACTTCCACACCACGCAGGTCGTGAGGTCCTATAACTTCACAACCTTCGTCTTTCCCCTGACGCTTGAGGCTCTCAAGAACGCCACAATTGACCAGAGGATGGTGAGCACTGCCTACTGCAGCGCCGGAAAAAACCTTCCCTCACGGGTTGGGAATCTGGCTGCAAAACTAACCGCGGGTCTGGAGAGGCCCTACGAGAAGGTCTCGGCGATTCTCTCCTTCCTCAGGACGAGCTGCGAGTTCGACCCGGTTCCCGGCACCGCCCCCCCAGGCGAGGACTTGGTCGACAACTTCCTCTTCGGCTCCCGCCGCGGCAGCAGCCTGGAGTTCGCCTCGGCCTTCGTCCTCTTGTGTAGGCACAGCGGAGTCCCCTCGAGGCTCGTGACGGGCTTCGCGTTAGGGGAGCAGCTCGGTGGGAAGAGGGTGATTAGGGCGGCTCACTACCACGTCTGGGCCGAGGTCCATTTCGCTGAGCTCGGGTGGGTCCAGTTCGAGGCCAGCGATTCGGAGCTCCCGGGGGTCCCGGGCGTAGTCGGCGCGGAAGGGAAGGACCCGAGCGTGGGGCAGTGGGACGCTGGCAGCGGCGCCATCGTGGTCGGGGGAGGTGGAGGGGGGACAACTCGCAATGAGAGCACACAGGAGCCCATCGGTGTCGTCAATGGGAGCATCATCTTTTACTTTGAGGTAATACCAGAAGTCATAATGAAGGGGGAGCTCTTCACTGTCTGTGGCCGGCTTATCGTGCCCATCGGGGTCTCGGGCTGCGCCACCGTTTCTGTCTTCATGGACGAGCCAGCGAACCTCGTGGGCAGGGGTCGCGCCCTGAGCGACGGGAGCTTCTCGCTCCTCTGCAGCGCCGATGCTATGCCCGTCGGAGAAAGAGCGGTGGGTCTAGCAGCCTCGATTTTCCACAGAGGAATTCTATATACATCGGAGACGCCTTGGCAACAGATGAAGCGCGTCGCGCTGATTTCCGCCACGACCCTTTTCATTGAAACAGAAGGCGAAGTCGTCTCGAACGGGGAACTCTTCTATTCCGTAACCCTGAGGGATTCGGGAGGCCTCCCACCCCTTTCTCCGCAGAGCGTTATGATGTGCTGGAACGACTCGCAGGTCGATGAAATCCGGGTCGGGCAGAGCGCGCAGAAGTCGAGCTTCTGGGTCAGCGACCCCCCGGGTAACTACAGCCTCACCGCTGTCTATAATGGCTCGAAGTACCTCTTGGCCTCCTGCGCCACTAAGGTCATCAGGGTCAGGTCCGCAGGGGTGCGCATCGAGCTCAGGACATTTCCCCAAGAGCCCGTGGCGGGAGGCCAGCTCTTCGTCGAATTCGGGCTCCTGAGCGAGAAGGGCGAGGCCATCAACGAGAGCCTCTCGCTCTCATTCGATGGCGAACTCGTCGGCGTCTTTAAGGCCGGCGGTGTGGTGACCATCGAGCTCCCCGAGCACAGAATCGCGGCCGGAGACCACAGGCTCACAGTCTCGTTTGCCGGGAACGATTATTACGTTAAGAGCTCGCGAGAGGTGGAGATACTTGTAAAAGGAACATCGAGAATTCTTCTCCCAACAGAGAGCTTGAGTGTCGGGACCTCACCGGAGCTCCTCGGCTACCTCAAAGACAACCTTGGCCGCCCCATTCGAGGGGCGACTGTCCACGTGCGCTGGTCCATGCCTTCGGGCGAAGAAGAATTCGTCGAGAAGGTGACCTTTAGCTCGGGGGACTTCAGATTCCAACTCAAAATACCTGACGACACACCCACGGGGATGTTGGCGCTCTGTGTGGACTTCTTCGGAGGCGCCCTCCACGTCGGGACCAGCAACACCACCTACCTGCCCATCACCTCCCCCTCATACATCTATGCCGCAGTGGCCGAGAATTTGACTAGAGGCGAATCTGTGCGGGCCTCGGGCCGCATCGAGGACCATCTCCACCGGCCGATCGGCCACGCACAGGTGACACTGAAGCTCAACGGGGAACTCTGCGGCTGGGGCTGGAGCGACGAGGCGGGTGGGTTCGAAATCTATGGGGAGGTGCCTTTGACGTTGAACCTTGGAGAGGCGACGGCAGAAATCGGTTACGCTGGAGAGGGCTATAGGGAGAGCGCCGTGTGCAGGGCGGGCGTAGTGGTCCACTCCAGAAGCTCCCTAAGGGTCTCGGTGCCGGCGAAAATCGAGCAGGGGAGGGGCTTCGAGGTAGTGGTGGTCCTTATCGACGACAAGGAAGAACCGGTCGCAGGCCACAATATCACAGCCATTTTTATGGGCAAGAAGCAGCCCAGGGCCACGGACCTTAACGGAAGAGCGGTCTTTCGGCTCGAATTCCCGTGGCTCTCGACGCGGGAGGAGCTTAGGGTGCTCTATAAAGGGGAGCAGTACTACAGGCCTGCTCGCTGGAGCGCCTGGGTCAGCGCAGAGCCGGTTTTCATCTACAGGCTGGTCGCCCTTGTAGCAGTGATGGCCACCTTGTTGGTCGGTTATTACATTATATACAAGTACGGTGTACCGCTGAAGAGAGCCGGCCTCGCGAAGGGCGGTTCGGACCTCTCCTGGCTGACCGACAGGTATCGGAGGACGATTCACAAGGTTTACAAGAAAATGCTCTCCGAGATGGAGGGGCTGGGAGCACCCAAAGAGGAGGCCTGGACCGTGAGGGAGTACGAAGCCGAGCTTGCGAGAAAGCTTAGGCTCGACCTCCACAGCCTCCACCTCCTTACCTCAATTTTCGAGGAGGCGCGCTACAGCCGCCACACGTTCACCGGTGTGCACAGCCGGAGGGCTGTGCTCAGTTACAGAAAGCTGATGAACAGCCTGGGCTTCGAGAGATTTCTCAGGCCACAGGTTTAATTGTCAAGGGGGAATGGTCTGAGCCGGCCGACCAAGTGCGACGGGCCCCCCCGGCCCGTTATCGGTATCGGCTCGCCGCAACTGGGGCATTTACCCTCGGGAGTTACGTTGTACTCAATAACGCATGGGCCCTCGCGGAGAATCAGAAGACGCTTGCAGGACGGGCACCAAGTACTTTCGTACCTGTGGCCCCTCAAGTTTCCAACGTAGGGGAAGCGTACCCCGAGCCTGAACGCAAGCTCTCTCGCCCTCTCTAGCCTACTCGGTGGAGTCGGGGGTCGGGTGAATCTGTGTGCGGGGTGGTATCTGGTGAAGTGGAGCGGCACATTGGGTCCGAGGCGTCTGAGGTGTTCCTCCACCAGCTCCCTCACATCGTCCTCACTATCGTTCAGGTCCGTGACTAGCAGGTTTACGATTTCGACATGAATTCCGAGCTTTACAGCTTCCTCCGCCCTCCTCCAAGGAACAGATGCGTCCGCATGCCCACAGTGGTTGCTGTAAACCTCCTGATTCCCCTTGATGTCGATTTTCAAGCCATCAAGGCCAGCGCGAACTAGCCCCGAGAGGGCCTCCGAAGTCATGTAGCCGTTTGAGACGAAGCAGCAGTAGAGCCCCTTCTGCCTTGCCAGAGGAAAAAGGTCGACGCAGTACTCGTACAGAAGGGTCGGCTCCTGAAAGGAGGCACAAAGCCCCCAGTCGCCGCTGGCAAGGGCCTCATCAAGTAGTCGTTCGGGCGGGATATAATCGGATTTGGAGGCATAGGGAGGGGTACGGGAGAGATGGTAGTTCTGGCACCACATGCAGGCGAGGTTGCAGGACCATGTTGAAAATGTAAGGGCCGTGGAGCCGGGCCAGTAGTGGTAGAAGGGCTTAATCTCGATTGGCCTGCTCTCCACGGCGGAGAGGTTGCCGTAGCAGTGGGTCAGTAGCTCTCCGTTGGAGAACTCTCTGGTCCGGCAGAAGCCGAATTTCCCGGGCGGAATCAGGCATCGCCGCTCGCAGAGGCCACAGCGCGCGGAGCGCCCCTCGAGTGACCACAGAAGCGCTGGACGAATCCAAGGTGGAGGGCTGTCGGGCATGCCGATGGTGATTTGGCAGATGAGAAATGGGGGATATGAGTGTAGCGTGAGCTGAAGGATAGGTCAGGAAGGGAGGGTAGGAGTGAATGTAAGAATGTAATATATATGAGCAATATATGAGCAATGGAAGGGTTATAATACTACCGGGCTCCCTCACGAGCAATGAGGGTGAGCTGATGAAGCGTGTAGGAATCTTCTGCTCGGGCGGGGACGCTCCAGGTATGAACGCCGCCATTCGGGCGGCAGTGCGGGCCGCGATATTTCACGGTCTAGAGCCCATCGGGATACTCCGCGGGTACGCGGGGATGATCCGCAGTGAGTTCAGGCCGATGGACGCGCGCTCTGTGTCTGGAATAATAAGCCTCGGGGGAACAATTCTGCGGACAGCGCGCTGCCCCGAGTTCATGGAGCGCGCCGGCCGGGAGAGGGCTTTTGAGAATCTGAAGGCTGCTGGCATTGATGGGCTGATCGCAATCGGAGGGGACGGGACATTCCGGGGAGCGGAGGAGTTCACAAAGGAGTTCGGCCTACCCGTGATAGGCGTCCCTGGGACGATAGACAACGACTGCTACGGCACCGACACCACCATCGGCTTCGACACAGCGGTCAATATAGCTGTCGACGCCATCGACAGAATTCGCGACACTGCCGCATCCCATGATAGAATCTTCTTCGTCGAGGTTATGGGGAGGCGAAGCGGGTTCATCGCCCTATGGTCGGGCATCGCTGGAGGAGCGGAGGCCGTGTTCCTGCCGGAGGTCAGAGAAAGTCTAGAGGACACCGCGAGGGAGCTGGTCGAGGGGAGGAGGAAGGGAAAGACCTCCGCAATCGTAATAGTCGCCGAGGGGGAGGAGGCGGGAGGCGCCTTTGAGATTGCCAGAAAATTTAGGGAGCTCACAGGTCTTGAGTACAGGGTGACGATTCTCGGCCACATTCAGAGGGGCGGGAACCCGACGGCCTGGGACAGGGTTCTCGCTACGCGGAGCGGCGTCAGGGCAGTCGAGGCCCTCCTCGAAGGCAGAAAAAGCGAGATGGTCGGTCTCAGGAATCAGGAGATGACACTTGTGCCCTTTTCCGAAATAAAGGAGGGTAAGAAGGCGCCAGACCTCAGCTGGCTGAGACTCGTTCAGGCCACAAGTGTATAGGGCCTCTTCGGACCCATTCTCCGGCCCGCGCTGGAAAACCAGATATACGTCCCAGAGGATTGGTCGGCTGATGACGGTCAGAGAGGAGCACAACGGCCCGGGTATTCGGGCCGGCTCTCGTATTGCCTTTGCCCTCGCCCTTCTCTTATTGGCCCTGCTCATCCTCTCTCCCGCATCGAACATGAATCGCCTCTGCGGGGCAGCTTCCGGCCGGGAGGGCGCGGTTTCCATCTGGCATCACGAAACTGTTCTGGAGGGGGAGGGCAATCTAACGACTCTGGCCGTGGCCGATTTCATCCCGTCCGTTCCTGGCGACGAGGGTGTGACAGGAGGGGATTCTGGGAGCCTCCGACTCGTTTGGATGGAGGGCTGTGCATGGAGGACGGAGACTCCTTGGAAGGCAGATGGCTCGATTACTTCAATCGCTACAGGCGAGCTCGATGCCGGCTCTGATGGATTCGAACTTGCTGTGGGAGTCGCAACGGCTCAGGCCTCGGGAGCAATATACCTGATTTCGGCGCTCGGCCGTCAGGTCTCTGCACGTCTCCTCCAAATATGTAGCGCCCCCGTGCTAGCTGTGAGCGCTGGAAGGCTGTGTCAGGAGGGACGGGGATGGGGAGTGGCGGCGGTGGATAGCGGAGGAGAAATATCGCTCGTGGACCTTGGGGAGGACACCGCGATGTCGCGGAGAATTCACACGGTTGCGGGCGCGTGCTCCATCATTGCCGCCGACATCGATTCGATGAGGGCCGGAGACGAGCTGGTGATAGGCACCTCCGCCGGCCAGCTCCTTGAGGTTTACAACGATGGAAAAGGATGGAGGAATCTGACGCTCTGGACCTCGCCCTCAGCGGTCACGGGGCTTGCACACGGAGACGCCGACCCCCGCCATGCCGGTTGTGAACTTTTGGTTTCTACTGAGGGCGGGGAACTCGTCCTCCTCGAGCTGGTCGGTGGGACCTGGGGCGGGATGATCCTCTGGAGGACCGGAAGCCCACTTGGGGGCGTTGCTATCGGAGACCTCCTTACGGGCTCCGAGGGTGCGGAAGTGGTTGTCACAGGGGGGAACGGTGTGAGTGTCGTTTGGTGGAGCGGGGCCGATTGGAGATCTGAGACGGTCTGGGCTCCCGAAGGTTTCTGCGATGTGGCTAGGGTCGGAGAGCTGGACCCGTTCCACAACGGAGCGGAGGCACTAGTTATTTCAGGAGGTGAGCTCTGCCTAGTTGGCCTCTATAAGCCGGACATTCTCCTATCTGCCCAGAACTCGAGCGCACTCGTCTCCTCAGAGGAGAGCGCAGAGTTCTCGCTTGTCCTCCATTCTTTAGAGCGCCTCTCTGGAAAGGTCATGCTAAGCGTCTCCGGACTCCCCGCGAATGTTTCTGTACTCAGGGGCACCGGGCCTGTCGAGCTGCACCCTCCCGCCGTGGAGGTTTGCTTGGAGCTGGCTGTGCCTCCCAATGCACCCCAAGGTAATTTCTCCCTTCTAGTCACTGCGTTTCACCAGGCCGGCATGTATTCATCTGTAAAGCTAAATCTGAGCATCGAAAGGACGCTGAACTTCACCATCGCCCTCTCTACCGAAAAACAGATTCCTGAGGCTGGTAAGGCAAACACATATATCGCAACCGTGACCAATACTGGCTCGATGGCAGCGGCATTCAAAATTTGGGCCTGGACCGAGAACGGCTGGAAGATAGGCTATCCCGAGGGCAACATTACCAGAAAGCTCGCTCCAGGCGAGAGCGCCACGATCCCTGTCAGAGTCTCTATACCTGCAGACGCCGCAGGAAGGACCGTAAGGCTCACTGTGGAGGCATCGCCGCTTCATTACCCCGCAGAGACGAGGACGGCCTCAATGAGAATCGCTGTGCCCTCGAGCCCAGCCTGCGCAATGTCGATTTTGCTTGTGGGCGCTGCCATGGCCACTTTGATGATCTGCGGCGCCCGGCGCGTCTAAAGGCTGAGCGCCGGAGCAAGAGAATATAAAAAGGAAAAAGATATAAAAAATTTTAAAATGAAAAATAAAAAAGAGAAATGGCCAGTTGCTCAGAGGTCTTCAACCAGCCATGACTCCGCCCAGAAGGTATTGCCCAGCACATGGATGGCGATCTGCCCGACGCCACCGGCCGCATCGCCGGGGATGAGGCAGGAGGCGACAAAGGAGCCGTCGCCGGTCGTGCCAGCCTTACCCTGCCAGAGCTTGTACGACGCAGAACTCTGGTTGAGCTGCACGACCACATCCATCGCCGAGTCAATCGTCATCCACGAGTCGGTCCCTTCATTGTAGTATTGTATATAGCCGCGGATGGTGAAGGGTTTGCCCTTCGGCCAAGAGGTCGCTCCGGGCTGGACTGCAGGTGTACCCGCTGGGTTGGTAAATTTGCCAGCCTCGGTGAAGGTCAGTATCACGCGAGTGGGAGGCCTGTTGGGATTCCCACCTTGCTGATTCTGACCGTTGCCCTGGCCCTGGCCTCCACCTCCCTGCTGGCCCTGGCCTTGGTTCTGCTGACCCTGGCCTTGGTTCTGGTTTTGGCCTTGGCCTCCTTGGCCCTGGCCCTGGCCCTGTTGGCCACCCTGGCCCTGGCCTTGGCCCTGCTGGCCACCCTGTTGGCCACCCTGTTGGTTTTGTCCGTTACCCTGGCCCTGGCCTTGGCCCTGGCCCTGACCTTGGCCCTGGCCTTGGCCCTGGCCCTGACCCTGGCCTTGGCCTTGGCCCTGACCCTGACCTTGGCCCTGGCCCTGGCCTTGGCCCTGACCCTGGCCTTGGCCCTGACCCTGACCTTGGCCCTGGCCCTGGCCTTGGCCCTGACCGTTGCCCTGGCCCTGACCCTGGCCCTGGCCCTGACCCTGACCTTGGCCCTGGCCCTGGCCTTGGCCCTGACCCTGACCTTGGCCCTGGCCCTGGCCTTGGCCCTGGCCCTGACCCTGGCCCTGACCCTGGCCCTGACCCTGGCCCTGGCCCTGACCGCTATTCTGGCCACCTCCATTGCCGTCGTTGCCTGGCCCGGACTGGGCATCAGGAATCAGCGGCTGGGGGTCAACATCGTCCATCCTGCCGTCACTGTCGGTGTCCGGGTTTGTGGGGTCGGTTCCCTCAAAATACTCCCTGAGGTTGCTCCAGCCGTCCTGGTCCGCAAGGTCGGCCTCGTCCCACATGTATGTCGGATCGAACTTGTAGTTCGGGTCGACGTTCACATCTGGGAAGCCGTCATCATCGCTGTCGTATCTGGCGTACTGGTCATGGCCAAACCGGCCCACGGGCCAGTAGGCCCTGTTCAGGTCATAATAGACTTCCCAGCCGTCATCTGCTCCGCCGTTGTCCGTGTCCCTGTTGTTCGGGTCCGTCCCGTAGATGAACTCCTGGAGGTTGGTCAGCTGGTCCCCATCCGAGTCCTTCAGAGCGTCAGAAGGATCCAGAGGGTCCAACGCTAGGGCGAATCCCGTTAGCGCCCCACCGACCATCAACATGGCAAGCACTGTTGCCCACATCCGTTTCATTTCACCTCACCTCTCTCGGAGTTCAGCTCCTTGAGTCTTCTTATGTTGGTGGGATATATATACTTTCTAAGACAAATTTCGAATAATAATGGTTATAAGGGATGAATAGTCATTTAAATATATGTGTCAATACATGAGTTTAAATACATGAGGTTAGCGATTTTGATTGTTGGGTTGCTTGTTATGCAATACTATTGAAGGCCGCCTGGCTGCTCCTCTAATGGGTGAACGGCAAAGGATTACATCCAGTATATTAAGTTCGGTGAATTAGGTCTTTCGTAATCATAAAATACCGAAAACGGTTGGGGGATAATAAGGAGGGGGAGAGAATGAGCCAAGATGAGTTGATAAGTGAAGAAAACAAAGAGGCCATTAGAAAAGCCTTCAGCGTGTTAAGCCGGCCTGTAAGTCTAGATGTGTTTATCAAGGCTCGGGAGAATGATCCCTTTAATGACTTGACGGTCGCACTGCTCTCCGTGTTTCCAAAGCTGTCAGATAAAATAATGGTAAACATCAACGATATCGGTGGTGACAAATCTCGTCGATGGAATGTGAGCAGATCCCCCAGTGTTCTTATAGAGCCTGAGCTCTTTAATATCCGCTACACGGGAGCTCCGCTTGGCGAGGAGGCCAGGTCCCTGATTCAGACGATTCTCAGGGTATCAATGCGCGAGAGCGGACTTGGAGCCCGCTCCAAAGAGCTTCTTGCGGGGCTGAAAGAGAAAAGGCACATCCGGGTTTTTGTGACACCCACGTGCCCGTACTGCCCGGGCGAGGTCTTGAACGCTTTCAAATGCGCCATAGAAAAGCCGGATTTGGTGAGCGCTGAGTGCGTGGAGGCGCTTGAGAATCCGGACCTGGCAAGAGAGGTGCATCTCGGAGGGGTCCCGCAGACGGTGGTCAATGGAGTTACGGTGAGCAAGGGTCTCCAGACCGAAGAGAGGTTTGTGGAGCGGGTTCTGAGCGTGAAGGAGTGGGTGGAGCCCACGCCGGCTCCCAGGCCTGCATCATTGGAAAGGGAGGTGGACTTAATAGTAGTTGGCGGCGGGCCGGCGGGGCTCACGGCAGCAATGTACGCCGAGCGGAGCGGCCTGAAGACCGTCGTACTTGAGAAAAGAGTTGTCGGTGGTCAGGTCGCCCTGACGCCCGCTGTCGAGAACTGGCCTGGGTTCCGCAACATCCCCGGAGCCAAGCTCATGGAGCTTATTGGAGCACAGGTCAGGGACTATGCGGAGGTCATAGAGAACGAGCCTGTGCTGGAGCTAAAGGTTGGGAGGAAAATCGAGGCCTTGACGCCGAGGGGGAGGTATCTGGGGAGGGCGGTGATTTTAGCCACAGGTGCGGAGCATCGCAAGCTCGGGGTCCCTGGAGAGGAGAGGCTGGCGGGCAGGGGGGTAAGCTACTGCGCCACATGCGACGGATTTCTGTACCGGGGAAAACGCGTTGCAGTCGTTGGCGGCGGGAATGGAGCGCTGACCGACGCAATATATCTCTCGAGCCTTGGGGCGGACGTGACCATCATTCACCGACGGGACAAGCTCCGCGCCCAGAAAAGGCTCCAGGATCTCTTCGCCGCCACTAAAGGCACCATCTTATGGGAGACCGTAGTTGAGGAGATTCAGGGCCGGGAGAGGGTGGAGAGCGTCCGTGTCAAGAACCTTAAGTCCGGGGCCGTTACTACAATACCCGTTGATGCGGTATTTATCGCGGTGGGCCTTGTCCCCTCATCACAGCTCGCTAGAGAAATCGGCGTCACTGTGGACGAGAATGGATTCGTCAAAGTCGATGAGGCCATGCGGACCAACATCCCGAGGGTCTACGCCGCAGGGGACGTCACGGGCGGCGTCAGGCAGATCGTGACCGCAGTCGGGGCGGGGGCCGTGGCGGCGCTCTCCGCCTTCGACGACCTCATGGAGCCCTACTGGAGAAAAGGGGGCAAAGATTGATATCTTTCCTGGCCAGATATGGACGGGTCAGGGGGAAATGAGGCAGAGGGTGATTGGTTCTATGAAGAGGCACGTTGAGGGGAAGATGAAGGACAAAAAGGTTTTCCTCTGGGCGCTGAGCACCTGCATGTGGTGTAAAAAGACCAGGAGTCTTCTGGAGGACAGCGGCGTCGACTATAATTATATTTACGTGGATGAGTTGGAGGGTGAGGAGAGGGAGAGGGTTCTGAATGAAGTGCAGAAGCACAACCCCGCCCTCTCATTCCCGACACTCCTCATCGGGGAGAGGTGCATTGTCGGATTCGACGAGAAGAAAATCAGGGAGGCTCTAGGAATTTCCTGAAGCGCCCCGCCGTGGGAAAGCGAAAGGGCATGGATTTAAGACCGGAAGAAGACCGGGCCCGATCAAGAGCAGAGGGAAGAGAGCGGGGCAGATTCGAGGGAGGCGGGAAGCCGTTAAATTAATGGAGGGATAGTATGGGAGAAGCGGAGGAGCTGTTTCGGCGTCTTGAGAGGGACGCGAGCGCGGGCGGATATATCCTCAACCCCAACAGGGAGGACACGATGACGCTCGTCGAAGGCCTTCTGACCAATATTAAGCGCTACGGATATCCGTCGTGCCCGTGCCGTATCGCCGACGGTCGAAGGGAACTCGACCTAGACATTATATGCCCCTGCGACTATCGGGACGCAGACCTGAGCGATTACGGCGCCTGCTACTGCGCACTCTATGTCACGAGAGACTGGATTGAGGGAAGAATCGAGCGCAGGGTCGTCCTGGAGCGCCGGCCACCTAGAGAGAGGAGGGTGGGACTGGCCGGCGCCGGTTCAGGACGGAGTGCGGCAAAGGGAGAGCTGGGGGGAGAGCTGTCCACGACCCCCATAACCCCAGCCTCCGGAGGAAAGGCGGGGGAGGAGGTCTATGCCTCTGGAGCGGCGGACATGCCCTCCCGCCTGAAGGGTGGCTACCCAGTCTGGCGTTGCAGGGTCTGCGGCTATCTGTGCGCCCGTGAGAGGCCTCCTCAGGTATGTCCGATTTGCAGGGCCACAGCCGATAGGTTCGAGAGATTTATTTGATTCATTTGAGCGCTGGCTGAGCGGGACTTGGAGGGGCGCAGGGTCTGCGTGGGTTGCGCCAGAGGGTCCACTGGCTGAAAAAAGGAAAGAAAGGAAAAAGGGGAGAGAGGTCTTCTCACCCCTCCACAAGCCAGCTCTCGCCGGCGGCGCTGTTCCCGAGGGCATGGATTGCGATGACCCCCGCTCCACCAGCCGCATTCCCCGGTATCACGCAGGTGGCCTCGAAGGCTCCGTTGCCCCTGTCGCCCGCCTTTCCCTCCCAGAGGGTATAAGAAGCGCCGGTCTGGTTGAGCTGGATGACAACATCCATTGCCTGATCAATCGGGACCCAGGAGTCTAGGCCTTCATTGTAGACCTCGACGAGGCCGCGCACGGTAAAGGGCTTCCCCTTAACCCACGATGCGGAGCCAGTAGCGGAGCTGCCGTCTGGATTGAGGAAACGCCCCGCCTCTGCATATATCACCCTTATTCTGGACGGAGGCGTGAAGCCGGGCCCCGGACCGATGTTCTGGCCATTCCCCCAGCCCTCTCCATAGTGGGTTCCCTGGCCATGGTAGGGGAGCGGCCCGGGCTGGTTCTGGCCGTTGCCCGAGCCCTGGCCGGGGCCGGACACGCCCGGGTTCCCGCTGCCGGGGATCTGGCTCTGGCCGTTGCCTTGGCCCTGACCCATTCCTTGGCCATATCCCTGGCCCATGCCTTGCCCCATTCCCTGCCCGAGCCCCTGACCCTGGCCGCTGTTCTGGCCTATGTTCCCTCCCCCGCCGGGGCCCCACTCATCATTCGGAATCAATGGCTGCGGGTCAACATCGTCCATCCTGCCATCACTGTCGGTATCCGGGTTTGTGGGGTCGGTTCCCTCAAAATACTCCCTGAGGTTGCTCCAGCCGTCCTGGTCCGCAAGGTCGGCCTCGTCCCACAAGTTGGTCGGGTCGAACCTGTAGTTCGGGTCGACGTTCACGTCCGGGAAGCCGTCTCCGTCGCTGTCGTATCTGGCGTAGAGCTGGTGGCACCTGCTGCCCACTGGCCAGTGCGCTCTATTAAGGTCGTAATAGACCTCCCAGCCATCGTCCGCTCCGCCGTTGTCCGTGTCCCTGCAGTTCGGGTCGGTACCGTAGATGAACTCGAGAAGGTTGCTCAGGCGGTCTCCGTCCGAGTCCTTCATTGAGTCTTTAGGGTCGAGGGGGTCCAGCCCGGGGACAAGCCCCGCCAGCATTGCGGTCACCATAAGCGCACCCACGGTCAGTGCGAGCTTTCTCATCACTCCTCACCTCTGGCTTTCTTTTTCGTCCGGAGGTCCATAAAAACCTTATCGGACAAGGCTCGAAAAGTGATACAATTATCGAAGAGTGATACAAAATTCGAAGGGTGATTTTTTCTGGGCTCGGGTTATTTCTATTTTATTTTTTAATTACTTTTCCACATATATTGCAGATACCGCCTCCGTCCTCGAAAAGCTGCACCCGGTCGCTGCCGCATTTTGGGCACCTCGGACCGCTCTTGCCCTCAGCTCCCCCCGGGGCCTGGCCCTCCTCCTCCTTTCTTGGAAGAGGCGCCACCCGGCCGGACACGTGCCGGGTCGCGGCATAGCTGCCGTCACCGTAGATTCTTTCGTATCTCTCCCTCTCGACGGTTTTCAGTGCAATCCGCGCCCTCCTCCGGGATAAAATCGCACTCACCGCTACCAAAACGAGAATGGTTAGGATAGCCGAAACCGTGAGGACCATCTCCACGGCTGGGCGGGTTTCTCCGTTAAGGTGGACGGCAGGCGCCGGGTCTATTACGAGCGCCACGGGGCGGCTGTCCGAAAGGCCGCCGGTGTCGCGCACTGTAATATTGAAGCTGTAGTTCCCGGCCGAGCCCCTTGAGGGTGTGAAGTTCAGCTCACCCGTAAGAGGGTCGACATCTAGGAAAGGGCAGTCGTCCGAGAAGGTCAGGGGGTCCCCATCCGGATCGGACGCGTTGAACCTGAAAATCACCGGCCTCCTCTCGACCCCCCGAATCACCACCTCCGGCCCGAGAAGGAGCTGGGGCGGATGGTTCCTTTTTACGATGGTTACTTTCCATACGAAGAAGTCAGAGAGGCCGCCTAAGTCCTTCACAGTGATTGTGATCGTGTGGCGTCCGACATCGCTCCTCTTCGGCGTGAACGATATCTTTCCTGTCGAGGAGTTGATTTCGAAGAGAGGGGTGTCGTCGGAGAAGGTCAGTATGTCGCCGATGTCCACATCCGACGCGTTGACGACGCAGTGGAAATAGTCTCCCTCTTCTAACTCGACATCGGGTACCGGCTCTATCCGGGGCGGGTCGTTGACCGGTCTCACGGTGAGCTCGAAGCTCGCCCTCGCCTCCGAGACACCGTCCGATACGGCGACCGTAACGATGGCGACTCCGTTCCAGTCGGGCAGGGGCCTGTAGCCTACGAGACCCTGGGGCGTGACGGTCACGTTGGCCTCCGGTCTTGTTATTTCCACGAGGCTGAAGACAAGCTCCGACGGGTCAGTGTCCGGGTCCGTCACGTAATCGTGCAGGTCGAAGGCGATGCTCTGGCCCCGGTCCTCGTCTATGAACGCGGGGTCAAGCGGCCTGTAGAAGCCGGGCGGGGCGTCGAGGCGGAGCGAGATGCTGGCCTCGTTGTTGCTCTCGTCGAATTCAACCAGCTTTCCGAGGGGGTCCACGATTGCGGTGAGGGTGTGACGGCCGGCGCTGGTGTCGCTCCAGAGAAACTCTGCGGAACCACTCCCTCCGCCCGGAATGATGTCGATTCTCTTGTCCCCCTCTATCGGCAGCCCGCCGTCACGTTCTCCGTCGAGGAGGCGGACATAAACGCCCTCGACGGAGCCCCCGCCGCGGTTGAGGATTGTAACATTTATTGTGAGGGTGGAGCCGTTGGCGGCGGTCAGCTCGCCCCTCAGCATCACCGCGGGACTGACCCGAATATTCTCGGGAGTGACAGTCAGGTCAAGCGCTGCGACTAGTAACTCGATGGATGCCAGATTGTTTTCTTCATCGTATTCGGTCACTGTGTTTAATGGGTCCGCCCATACATAGAGGCGGTGGAAGCCGCCGGTTGCGGTCCATCTGGCCTCGGCGGCGGCTCTCTCGCGTGGCGGTATGGAAGGAATGGTCCGGCTCGCTATCTCGACGCCGCTCCCGGGTTCTCCGTCATAGAACCTGACGAGTACTTCCTCCGCGGGTAGCCTTCCAAGGTTGCTTATGTTGGCCATTATCGTGACCTCCTCGCCCTCACCCACCACGGGCCCGGAGGAGATAACCCTGATATTGGCCGGGGTGACCGACAGGTCGGCCGGGGCGAGTTCGACATCAAGCGTGCTCTCATGGGGGAGGTAGTTGTGGGCGGTGACGGTGAGGTTGATATAGCCCGGGTCCTCGGGCTCGACGAGCACGCTGGCCCTCCCGGAGACATCGGTGAAGCCGCGTGCGAAAGTGCCGCGCGAGGTGAGGGCCACCATCGCGTTCTTCACCGGGGTCATCGTGGAGGCGTCCCGCACCGTGACGTTGACGGTCTGGGGAAGTGTGAGGAGCCGCGAGGGCCAGTCCACAGTGACCTGAAGCGTCGAGGGGATATCGGTCCAGACCGGCACCTCCGGGTCCCCGAGAAGGCAGTAAACCGCCTTGTTCTGGCGGTATCTGGGGAGGCCGGTGTTTATCATCTGGGAGCGGAGGAAGTTGTCATACTCCACCTTGCTCTTATACAGGGCTTCCCCGGGCCTGTATGAGCCGTTGAAAAACAGCCTCCAGAAGGTCACCTGAAGCCACCAGTTACCATCAGTGGGGTTCCAGTAGTCTCCATTGGTTCCGGATATAAACCCAATCGCGCCACCCCCGGCGTTCTTCAGAAGCTGCTCGAGCGTCTTGTCCCTATTCTCACCCACCGTGTAGTGCCAGAATGTTGTGAAGTTGGCAACGTCGCATCCGGAGGAGTACATCAGGGGCAGCCGGTCGCCGTTCGAGGCATCCCTCGCGTCAGTCCAGAAATAGAATGATTTGAATTTTGAATATACGGGCAGCTGGGGGTCTGAGCCGTTCCCGAAGTAGTGGTTAATGCCGTTCCCACTTATCCACCCATGGGATGCAGTGGTAACTAGCGCGTAGCCGGCATTCATCTCTGCCCTAAAGGCCACCTCATCGAGGGTGTCATTCTCCTTCGTGTAGCGGCCGCCGTAGGTCTCGTTGTAATCGAATAGCATTTTCTTATTCATATACGAGGGGAACTGGGCCGCCGCCTGGAGAATCGGCGTCCGGCCGTTGTCGTGAGTCCACTCGTACATATTCTCGACCCACTGGTTGGGGTCCGGGTTGACGATGTTCGGAATATCATACAGGGCGCCCGCAAACAGGGCGGAGCGCATCCAATCACCGATGGGGGGGTTTCTCTCGTAGGTGAGGAGCCTATTCACATTTATCGTGACCTCCCCCTCGTACTTGCACGGCCATCTGCCTACGTAGACCTCCGGGACCCAGTCCTCCTCCCCGAACTCACCGTAGAGGCCGTCACCATCTGTGTCCCAGTCATAGTTGAGGCCGGAGTACATCACGTCCGAGGGTACATAGTCGAGGATGCTCTCGTCCCCCATTCTGTCGTCGTGGGAGGCGTTGGTGAATATGTAGGGCACGGGAAAGGTCTCTGAGTCGGCGTCGCCGTCGCCCACCACGAGCACCCACTTCAGCTCGGGGTTGGTTCTATATAGATTCCTCAGGAACTGATGGACCTTTGCGAACGTTGGCACCCCCGGCTTTCCTGTATAGGCCGAGAGCATCTCTTCAAGGGTGAATATCTCGGCATTCATGCCCTTCTTGGTTTTCCAGTTCTTGAGGGGGACAAGCTCGTCCTTAAAGCGCGCGGGACACAATATCGCATAAATTAGGGAACCGGTACCTCTCGGGGAGGTCCCCCCTTCCGGCGATAACAAGGCGGCTTCCCGAGACGAGTTGGCCTCAGCATCCACAGTGCAAGGTGGAAAGGGAGGTGTGGAGGGGGATGCGCTGGGGCATTGAGGAATTGATTTGGAGGATGCTCCGGTGAAGAATATTGGAGCGGGTATAAGTATCAGGCCGCAGATCGCTAACGCATGGAGCGCACGGCACTTTGGACAGCTGATCATGTATCCACTCTCGGGTGCTGGAGAACTTAAGGATCCGTTTCTATTTATAATTAGTGGAATCAGATATATGTAAATCGCGGGGAGAGTGCTGAGATAGTAAGTTGTTGATGGACCGGACGCCTAGGCCCAGCGGTGAGCGCTCAGAGCTTTTTAACTAGTTCCGCCACATTTTCTGCGAAGTGGAGAACCGTGTCCATGCCTTCTTTGTCGTTCAATGCCTCCCCTGGCTCCCTTCCGAAGACCATGTTCCAGTAGGTGGAGCCGGGTACTATCATGTCCGATATGAGGAAGAACATCATCATTTCCTGAATCGTTGCGGTGTGGGACCCCCTGCGCGCGATCGCGATAGGCCCGCCGACCTTGCCGGTGAGGAAGCGGTCCCCGGAGCGGTTGACCATGCCCAATCTCTGAAGAAGGTTCATCACGTCGCCCCGGGCGGTCCCAAAATAAACCGGCGAGCCGACGATGAGGCCGTCTGCGGCTCTGACCTTCTCAAGAATCGGGTCGAAGTCGTCTTCCAGCACGCACTTTTTCAGCTCCACGCACCTCCTGCAGGCTGTGCAGGCCTGAATTGTTTTTCCCGCGAGCGAGATGAGCTCCGCCTCAACCCCGCGTCCCCTTATCGCCTCCGCGCACCTCTCGAGGACTTGCACCGTGTTTCCTCGCTCCCTCGGGCTCCCGGAAATCAGAAGAACCCTCTTCATTCTTCCACCGCTCTCACCGATAACGGCGCCCTTTTTCCCAACGGCATCGCTCCCCTTCCTAGCCATCGCGCCGCACCTCTCAGCATGGAGGGCTTGGGGGGGCATCAATTTTTCGCCCGTGGCGCGCGTGTGTCCTCCTCCATAAATGGAGGCCCTCGAGGCCACCTTCCGCGCTGCCGGGATTTCCGGACCGAGAACCCCCGGCCGGCTGCGTGTAAAGAGATTGAAAAGGGTCTGACGGGGCTATATTTCAACGAGCTCATAGTCCTCGCTCCCGAGGCCTATCTCCACGGCGTGCCTGAACTGGACCATCGCATCTATTCTGGGCCACAGGTCCCTGAACTTGTCGGCGCCGGGCGCGTGGGCTTTCTTCAGAGCGGAGCTGGGGAGGCCGGGCTGCCTGTTGACGAGGTCATAACTGGCCCTGTCAATGGCTACCGGGTCAGTCGAGGCTAGAATACCGATATCTGGAACGATTGGCGCGTCGCTCCAGGGAACGCAGTCGCATTCCGGCGAGACGCTAAGTAGGAAGTTGATGAAGGCCGCCTTTCCCTTTTTCCCGATAAGCGATCCGAGAGCATATTCCACCAGTCTCTCGCCGAACGGTCCCGACTCGGTTTCCCAGTCGAACTCGATATTTTCGTTCGGGCAGACGCTCATGCACTCGCCACACCCCACACATTTCTTCCTGTCCATCCTCGCCCTCCTGTCCACGACCTTGATCGCGCCGGCGGGACAGACCCTCTCGCAAGAGCCGCAGCCCTCGCACCTGTCGCCCACCATTGCCTTCGCGCCGTGCTGCTCCCTCTTCCCTGCAGGGGGCGCGCAGCCCATCGCGAGGTTCTTCATCGCTCCGCCGAACCCAGCCTGCATGTGCCCCTTGAAGTGCGAGAGCACCATCACGCCGTCAGCGGCGGCGATATCGCCGGAGATGCAGACTTTTCTGAAGTGCTTTTTATTGATTTGGACCCACACCGCGTTATTCCCGTGCAGTCCATCCGCGATGATAATGGGGCAACCGACAACCGCTAGTTCGAACCCGTGCTCCGCGGCTGTAAGGATGTGGTCTACAGCGTTGGACCTACTTCCAGAGTAAAGGGTGGAGCTATCGGTCAGGAAGGGCTTCGCCCCCTTCTCCTTCAGCTTCTCCACCACGACCCTCACCAGCGGCGGCCTGATGTAGGCGTCCCCACCCTTCTCGCCAAAGTGGAGCTTGACCGCAACGAGCTCGCCCTTCCCGAATAGACTGCCGAAGCCCGCGGCGTCGAAGAGCCCCTTCACTTTGTTAACCTTGCTTTCCCTCTCACCCCTTGCCCTGACGCTGGCGAAGTAGACCTTCGATGCCATGGTTCCTTGATAGCGCGAAGACGTAAATAAATAAGTTGGGGGCGCAGCCTTTTTCTCCTCCGAAAGCGTTTCGGTTCACGGGGTGGAGGGTTGGCGACAATAAACTGCAAGAAGTGCGGGGCACCTATGGAGCTCGACCCCGGAGCTAAGTTCTCGAAGTGCCGCTACTGCGACTCCCAAATTTATATCGATAAAAGTGGTGCTGGTTTCTTCTATATTATTCCGTTTATGATAAACGCCACGCAGGTTCAAGGCGTCTTCAGGCGGTGGACCGCTGGCTCGAACATGGCCCGGGATCTGGAATCCGAGGCGAGGATATCTGTCCTTAGGCAGTCATATTTTCCTGTATATATGTTCAAGAGGGACCTCGGCGGGAAGGAGAGCGTTGTCGTCCGGCCGGCCCGCTCCACGACCCTTCCGGGTCTCCGCAGCCTCAAAATCCCCCCGGGAGATTTGAAAATCTTCGACCAGAAGTACAATGTGGAGGGCGTCGAACTCCTCCAGCCCGAGCTCGATATGCTTGCCTATCTGGACCAGCTCCCCGGAAAATCGGTTGAACAGGCCCTGGTCTTCTTCCCGATCTGGGCAATTGAGTATCACTACAAAGGGCGTAAGTACTCCGCAGTTGTCGATGGTTCCTCTGGGGAGATATTCGCCACCGATTATCCCCCCAGACAGGCCGCACCATACATCCTCGTCGCCGGAGCGGGACTGGCGGCTTTCATCATCGAAGGCTTCTTCATCCCGTGGGGCCTGATTGCGGCGGCGGTGACCGCTCCTGTGGTTTTCTTCGCGGGGTACTATGTCGCAAAGAATATGTGAGGTGTGAGGATGGGCGACATCTCGATCAACCTGTCCTGTCCCTCGTGCGGCGGCGCTCTGACGATAGAGGAGGGCCTGAGGTTCACGAACTGCGGCTACTGTGACGCCCTTCTCTTCGTCGAGGGGGAGCGGGGGGTGTTCAAGACTACTTTTAAAAATAATATGAACGAGGAGAGAGCCGCGGCGGCGGTGAGGCAGTGGCTTGGCAGCGGGCTGAAGTCCCGGGACCTGCCCCAGAGGGCGACCTTGACCGAGCTCTACCCGATTTACCTTCCGTTCTGGAAGCTAACTGCACGCGCCGCAGGCTGGGTCTGCGGCTACGAAGAGAGGAGGCGGACGGACTCGAAGGGACGCGTCACGGTCGAGAGAATACCGATGGAGAGGATGGTCTTCAGGGATTTCGAATGGAGCAGAATCGCTTGCGACGCCGGCGATCTTGGCATAAAGAGCCTCCGAAACATGAGGGGCGAGGCGGTTCTTCACGAGGAAGGCACCATACCCACCTTCGAGGTCACGACCTCCTCGACGGACGCGATGCAGCAGGGCACCGAAGCGATAAGAGGGATGGCCCGAGCGAGCGCCGGCGTCCCCAGAATCACTTTTGAGAAGATACATGTGATTCCGCGCGTTTTGGTTCTGATATTCTACCCGATCTGGATAGCTCGGTACGAGTACGCCGGTAGATCCTACTTCGCAACAGTGGATGGCGTAACCGGGTCCATTCTCTCGGGCAGGGCGCCCGGCGACCCGCTGTACCAGAGCCTAGTGATGACCGCGGGCTCCGCCATCGGTGGCCTCCTCGCCGGTCTCGGCCTCAGCTTGCTCAGCGCCTCGGGGACCCTGGGCGGGGTTTTGGTGGTTATAGGACTTGCGCTTTTCGGCGCCTCGTACCTATTCTTCAGGCACGGTAGTGAGATAACCGAGGGAGACATTCCAAAGGCCTATGCAGACCTAGGGGGGCTCCTGAGATGAGGGTCGTCCAGGTGAGGTGTCCAAGGTGCGGTAGGCCGTCGTTCTCCAAGCTCAGGGACAGCATGGTCTTCTGCGAGGACTGCCGCACCCTGCATACTGTTACCGACGCCGGGCCGGTGGTCATCGAGCACGAGATAGGCGATTTCGCGCGAGAGCTGCCGATGAGGAAGGTCCACATGCCTTTCTGGAGGCTCTTCTCCTCGGTGAACATACTGAGTGAGACAGTCAGCGGCGGCTGGGTCGCGAGGCTGATGAGCGCCGCGAGCGGAGGGAGCCGCAGCGGGAACCTGTTCATCTTCGTGCCCGCAGTAGACCTCCCACCGCCCGTGTATAAATATTGGGCGCAGACGCTCACAACAAATCCCCCCCAGTACAGGAGCGTAGAGCGATTCACTGCGGAGAGGCTCCCGACCACGATTGACGAGGAGAGCGCCCGTAAACTGGCCGACTTCCTGATTCTGTCCTTCGAGGCCGAGAAGCCGGGCGTCCTTCAGGACATTAGGTATGAGGTCGCAGTCCAGCACTCTCGGCTGATTTACCTTCCATTCTACGAGCAGGGAGGCCAGTACCAACCCGGGTTTTAAATCCGGCGGAGGCAACGCTGCCTCCATCGGTCAGATATGTCTGGAGGTTGGTTTATCGGGAGTCTGGGTAGTGCCGTCGGGCGGATGGGGAGGCCGGGCTCCCGGCGCCCAGGGGGTTTCCCTGCTATCCATTGTCATGAAAATTATATTTATAGTTACACTTTATCCAATAACAGGGATTGGAGGTGAGCCTATGGCCGCCTGGCTGAACATCGGAGAGATTCTTCGCGTCAACGCTGTGAAGTTCAGGGACAAAATGGCCCTTAAGGACGCGAAGCGCCAATTGAGCTTCAAGGAGTACAACGAACGCTCCTGCCGCCTTGCCAACGCACTCCTCGGCATTGGCCTAAAGAAGGGCGACCGAGTCGGTATTCTCTCCTACAACTGTCTTGAGTTCATGGAGATATACGCCGCGACAGCGAAGACCGGCATCGTGGCCGTCCCCATCAACTGGAGAATTTCTCCGGAGGACATCAAGTACGTCGTAAACAACTCAGATGCAAGAGCGCTTATTGTGGGCGAGAGGTTCATTGAGACCGTCGAGAACATAAGACCGGGATTGACGGATATTCCCGACGGGGCCTTTATCGCAATTTCAGATAAGCCCCACAAAGGATACAAGAACTATGAGGAGCTGCTGGCAGCCTCGTCTCCGGAAGAACCGGGCATTCGGGTTGCCCCCGAAGACGTCTGGATTCAGCTCTACACCTCCGGAACCACCGGGAAGCCCAAGGGCGTCGTCCGGACCCATGAGTCCTACATCGCCTTCTACATCCTCAACGCCGTGGACTACGGCTTCACCCAGCACGACTACGGCCTTATAGTAATGCCTTTGTGCCACGTCAACTCGACATTCTACTCGTTCGTCTTCACTTACATCGGCGCTTCGGTTTACATCCACAGGGAGTACAACTTCGACGCTGCGGAGCTGCTAGAGATAATAGATAGGGAGAAAATCACATTCACATCCCTGATTCCCACCCACTACAATCTGATTCTCAACGCCCCAGAGGAGGTGCGCAAAAAGTTCGATGGTAGCTCGATGAAGCAGATTCTATGCTCCTCGGCCCCGGTTCGCCAACAGACGAAGCTGGAGATAATGAAGTTCTTCAAGAACGCAAAGCTCTTCGAGGCCTATGGCTCCACCGAGGCTGGACTAGTTACTCTGCTCAGGCCGGAGGACCAGCTGAAGAAGCTCGGCTCGATAGGGAAGGAATGCTCCGGCACGGACCTGATCAAGATTCTGGACGAAAACAAGCAGCCCGTCAAGCCCGGGGAGGTGGGGGAGCTGTATTCTCGGGGACCGATGATGTTCAAGGAATACTACAAGATGCCCGAGCTGACGAAGAGCTCCTTCGTTGGGGAGTACTTCTCTGCCGGTGACATGGCTAGAATGGACGAGGACGGCTACTATTATCTCGTGGACAGGAAGGCCAACATGATTATCACCGGGGGGGAGCATGTGTATCCATCGGAGGTCGAGGAGGTTATATCGAAGCACCCGGCGGTCTTCGACGTGGCCGTTATAGGTGTTCCCCACGAGAAATGGGGCGAGGCTGTGAAGGCAGTAGTAATTCTCAAAGAGGGAATGAGCGCGACAGAGAAGGAGATTATCGACTTTGCAGGACAAAGACTGGCCTCTTTCAAAAAGCCGAAATCCGTGGACTTCATCAAGCCCGAGGAAATGCCGAGAACCGCAACCGGCAAAATCCTCCATAGGGTTCTGAGGGAGAGGTACCAAGCCAAGATGGAAAAATAGACCGAGGCAGGATTTACATGTGCAGGCTGTTCGGCTCGCTCAATGTTTCCCGGGATAGCCTGAGGAGGCACCTTGTCTCCTCTCCATGCTCCCTCCTCTCTCAGAGTAACGCCAGCCCGCACAGGCTCCAGGCCGACGGATGGGGGCTCGCCTACTACCTGAATAGCGGAAGAGCGAAGATTGTTCGGAGTACCTTACCCATATTTGAGGATAAGGATACTTTTTTCAAAGCGGTAGATAAAGTCGGTGGGAGGATTGTGCTCGCCCACATCCGGAGGGCGAGCAACCCATGCAAGCTCCCGCTCGAGATGCTCCGCCGTCCCGAGAACATCCAACCCTTCTCCAGCGGGAGATGGGTCTTTGTCCACAATGGAACTATTAACTATCCAGACAGGGTCGCGGAGGTGCTAGGGAGATACAAAGAGCGCCTCAGGGGTACAAACGACAGCGAGGTCTATTTCTGGCTGATGATGGCCGGCATACGGCGGACGGCTTCGGTCAGGAGCGCCTTCCTTGAGACATGGTCAGCAATAATAAAAGTTTGGAGCGAGCTTTCCAGGGAGGAGAGGAGGAGAGCGCGCCTCCCCTATATCGGTCTGAATTTTATCCTGAGCGATGGGAAAAAGCTCTATGCGTTATGCAAATATGATGGGTACAGACCAAAGGGCGAGGACAACTGGCTCTGCGGGGCGGAACCACCCAGGCCCCTCTTCGAGATGTGCTACAGGCTGGAGGATGGGGGGAGGGGGCTGGTCGTGGCGTCGGAGAGGACGGAGCCGGTGGGGAGGTGGGTTCCCCTGCGGGACGGAACCTTTCTTGAGGCCCAGCTGGATCGCGGAAAGGTGAGGGTCGAGGTGTGCTCCTTATAAAATGAGGGCACCACTCCCTGGAAGGCCAGGAACGGAGCCGCCTATCCCCCCGAAAGGGCTAAATATTCCCCATCCAGAGTTAATGAGGATGGTTCTCCGGGTTTGCGTTCTTGCGAGCGGAAGTTCGGGCAACGCTACCTACGTCTCCTCGGGGACCACCAGCCTCTTAATCGACTGCGGCATTCCTGCCAGAGTCATTGTCCAGCGCTTGGCCGAGCTCGGGGTGTCCCCGCGCGAGCTTCAGGGCATCCTCATATCCCACGCCCACCTCGACCACTTCAAATCCGCGGGCACCCTGCACGCGAGGTATGGTGTCCCAGTATTCACCAGCCGTGCAACTCTGCGAGCGATAGATAGGAAAAAGAGCTGCGGCTCTTTCTGGAGAGTCAGGGAGTGCAGGGGCTTCCCGGAGAGGCTCGGGGACATTGTTATTCAGACATTCACTGTCCCCCACGGAGGAAGGGAGACAGGGGAGCCCGTAGGCTTCGTCCTAGAGAGCGACGGGAGGAGGGCCGGCTACCTGACGGATTGTGGCGAGGTGACCTCCCGCGTCGTTGACGCTCTCAGGGGCGTTGACCTGCTCGTCATCGAGGCCAATTACCATCGGCCCATCGTCCTGCAGAAGCTGCAGGACCCCTCCTTCTCCGCGTTCTGGCCCTACCTGAGGTGGGTGGACAGCCCAAGGGGGCACCTCTCCAATCAGGCCTGCGCCGATGCTCTCCGGCGCGTCCTGACAGCTGACACGAGAGCGGTCTTTTTGGCCCACATCAGCGAGAACCACTACGACCCACGGCGCGACAACAACGACTACGAGACCGCCAGGGCTCTTGCGATGGAAGCCATTATGGACGCCGGGCTGAGGACGCCGCTCTACAGAACCTATAGAAGGGAGAAAACGGAGGGTAGGAGGAGCGAGCTGGTCAGCCTCTAGAGCACCTTCGCCAGAACCTCGACGATGTCCATTACCTGAAGCCTCGCAATCCCCTCCTTCGCCAGCTTCGCCGCAGCCTGTGAGAGATTGCTCTTGCAGGTTGGGCAGGCGGAGACGATTGTGTCTGCCTCCACATCGACGGCCCCTAGGACTCTCTTCTCGGCTATCGCCAGGCTCATTTGGGTGTCGTAGGCCTTGAATCCGCCGCCCCCTCCGCAACACTTCGCAAAGGCCCTGTTCTCTTTAAACTCAACGAGCGTCAGGCCCGGAACTTTTTTCAGAATCTCACGCGGCAGCTCGTAGATGCCGAGATGCCTCCCAAGGTCGCAGGGGTCGTGGTAGGCCACAGTGCGTCTCAACTCGCCGGTGGGTCTGAGCCGGCCCTCCTCCATGAGTCTGTGCAGGTACTCGACGAGATGCATCGCGGGTATCCTAAGGCCCGTGTGCTTCGGGTAAAGCTCCTTGAAAGAGCGGGCGCAGCCCGCACACGGGGAGACGATGAGGCCCGGCCTCAGGCTCTCGATTCTCTCCATATTTTTCTTCAGGATGGAGGAGGTCTCGGGCGCTCCCACTAGAAAGGCTGGGAGGCCACAGCAACCCTCCCCGGTCCCCATCGTCGTCACCCGGACGCCCGCGCTCTCCAGGACCCTGAGGGTGGCGGGCAGGATGCGGACGTCCTTGAGGGTGGGCAGGCACCCCATGAATAGGAGCGCCTCGGAGCCCGGTACGGGGGTGCGCAGAGAGGCGGGGAGCAGCTCGGCCCTTCTAGTGGGGTCCTCGCCGTAAGGGTTCCCCACTTCCATGATATTTTTTATCATTCCCCTGAAAACCTCCGGTGTAAGACCTCTCTCGCCGAGGCGGGCCCTGACGGCCTGAACGAGCGCCGGTATCCTTATTCCGGCTGGGCACTTGGCCCTGCAGTTCATGCAGGTGGTGCAGTGGAAGAACTTGTCCACGAGCTCCCTCGATGGCTCCAGGGTCCCGTCATAGAGTCCGAAGGCGAGAGTGACGAAGCCTTTTGCGTTGTAGGACTCCATTCTAGTTAAGGCGAAGACAGGGCAACCGCCCCTGCAGAAGCCGCACTGGATGCAGGCGAGGAGTTCGCTGTCCACATCCCCCCCAAAGCTCCTAAGACCCTCTTCCCGCTCAACGACGTGGTCGTAGGCGAAGAAGTCATAGATGTCAGCGGTCCCATTCTCTAGCCCCATTTTGCCGGGGTTGAGGATGTTCTCCGGGTCTAGGGCCCTTTTTATCGCAGCCATCACCTCCACCGCCCCCCCGAGCTCTCTCCTTATGAACGGGGCCTTGGAGCGGCCAGTCCCGTGCTCCGCTGTGACTGTACCCCCGAGACGGACCGCTAGCTCGATGAGCTCCTCGCCCACCTTATGTATCTTATTCCACTCCTCCCTCTTCCTGACGTCCGCTATGAATGTGGAGTGGAGGTTCCCGTCGCCCACATGCCCGAATGTAGCGATGGTGATGTCATTCCTTTTCGCGATCTCCTGAATTCCCCTGATTGCGTCGGGGATTTTTGTAGGTGGAACGCCGAAGTCCTCGGCAATCGGAATCAGGCGGGAGCCCGGCTTGTAGCGTGAGAAGGACGGCACAAGTCCGGAGCGGCCTGTCCACATCACCATCCGCTCCTTTGGGTCGTCGGTCGAGCGGAGCTCCACAGTCCCGATTTCCCTGCATATGGCCAGCACCTTCTCGAGCTGCCCCGCCACCGCCGCCCTATCACCGTCGAGTTCCATCAAGAGCATACCGTCACAATCGGGTATGGAGAGCCCCATTGCCTCCTTGATAACCGCGAGTGAGATTCGGTCCATAACCTCGGCGCATGCGAGCGGGACGCCGGCGCCCAGAATGCGCGATATCGCCAGACCCGCCTCCTCGATTCTCTTAAAGGCGGCGACGACCGCCACCACGCTCTCTGGCGCGGGGAGAATTCTGAGTGTTATCTCCGTGAAGACTCCAAGGGTCCCTTCAGAGCAGACGAAGAGCCGGGTCAGGTCGTAGCCCGAGGAGCTCTTGGGGGCCCTGGTGCCCGTGCGGATGACCCTGCCGTCCGCTAGGACAACCTCGAGGCCCATGACGAAGTCCTTCATCGTGCCGTACTTGACTGCCCTGAGGCCTGAGGCGTTTGTCGCAACCATCCCCCCGAGAGTCGCAATCGCAGAGCTCCCGGGGTCCGGGGGGAAGAACATCTTTTTAGGGGCGAGCGCCGCATTCAAATCCGCGCAAATAACCCCCGGCTCGACCACGGCGAGCCTGTCCTCCGGCTTTATCTCCTTTATCCGGTTCATCAAGCACATGTCCAGAACAATGCCCCCTTTCAGCGGGAGGACCCCTCCGGTGACGCTCGTTCCCGAGCCTCGCGGGGTAACGGGTATGCGCTCCCGGTGCGCCAGCCTCAGTACCCTAGAGACCTCCTCCGTGCTCCGGGGAAAAACTATGACCTCAGGGACTCCTTTATGAACCGACATGTCCCTTGAATATGCAAGAAGCTCCAGAGGGTCGGTCCTCACGTTCCCAGCGCCGACAATGCTCTTCAGCTCATCAAGACACCGAGCAATACGGCTCCCACCCATCCGCGTCCCCTGGAGACCTGCATAGCCCCGACAATAAATAACCGTTGTGAGACAGCGCATATCTAGCGCATTTCTAGTCGAAGGGAAGACGAAGGAGAGAGAAGCGGTGATTTGTGCTCTTTTATAATGATGCCTAGCGTTCAGCTGGGTCAGGTTTGGCCGCCGACCCCGTCTCTTCCTTAATCCACCTCAGAAAGGCCGGGTTACCGCCCATGATCGGGACCGCAACGACACAGGGTAGTTCGTATGAATGAAGCTCTCTAATTCTGGCCACCAGCCGGCGCAAAAGCTCAGTCCGGCTCTTGAGCACGACCGCAACCTCACCGCCCTCTTCCACCCTTCCCTTCCACCAGTACACCGAGCGAATTCGGAAAACGTTGGCGCAGGCGGCGAGGCGCTCCCTCACTACACAGCGTGCGATTTTGAGGCCTTCAGTCCGGTCCCGCGCCGTTACATAAATAAGGATGAGCTTCTGCATGGGGCATGTGTTGCGTTAACATGGAGATAAATTTATCGTTTTAGACCGAAAATTATTAATATAGCATCCCGTCAATATAATTAATTCATGTGTTTCGAGCCCGCCGAGGCACCCCCGAAAGGGAGGCACCCGCGTTGAAAGAGGATGAGGATTTACCCACCACAACCTCCGCCCCGAGCCTTCGCGACTGTGACGAGGTCGTCACCTTACAAGACATGAGGCTTGCCCTCAGGGCTGTGCTCGGAAGCAAGGGGATGAGCGACCCTGAGACAGACAAGCTTGCGGACTACCTGATGAATTTCTTCGGTTTCGAGGACTGCATGATAGATAATGTGCTAGAAGCCGAAGATAGGGACGTCTTCTATACTTTGGAGGAGGAGGGGCTCCTGAGGACAGAAAGGGAGGAGATATACCTGCTCAAGGGCAAGATGTGGAGAATTCACTACTGGATTCTCCGGAAAAAAGAGATTCTGGCCCTCGCACGGGACAGGGTCGAGAGGGGCAAAACACAGATGGACAACTATGCACTAATATATGACCAGGTCGATGACGAAGTCTGGGCCTCAAGGAGCTCACTAAGCGACGCAAGGAACGGCCTCCATTGATTTCTCTCCAATCCTGAAGGGTCGAGTAGCCCATCCCCCTATGGGTCTAGAATCGCCATCGGGAGGAGAAGCCTGAAGGCTCTGGGACAGGAATTCCGCCCCCAGCCATTCCCAGTTGGTCAAAGTCCCCTTTCATCGCAATGAAATTCGTTAGCTCATTCTCCGGTCTCTAAGGCGGACAGTGCGGAGAAGTCCGTGTAATATACCTTTACACCGGCCGCATCGTATATTTTCACGAACACCGGCGTTTCAAACTTGGCAAGGGCATCTCCGGAAATCGGCTCTGCGTTTTCCCATTGGACTAGGGCCGCGCCCCTGATGATGGACGGGCTGAGGAGGACCAGGTCCACGCTCCGCCGCCCTGAGGGGACCTCAAGGCTCTCCAGCTCCTGCGCCGCCTCGCTCAGGTTACCATGGAGGGTCATGTAGGCATCGTCCCATGAGCCGTTGATGCCCGCTATGCCGAAGCATATCGAACTCATTCTGTGGTCGGTTGCTAAAAGGTCCCAGCTCCCCTTTCCGTCTTTGAGCCATATCGCGGCCGCTAGCTCCTCCTCCACCGTCCCCTCCTCAAATCCCCCCATGACCTCTCTCGGTGGATATGAAGTTGCACCCACCAGTACAATTCCCGCCGTGAGCGCGATTGCGGCCGCGAGGGCCCGGTGCCTTCTCCCGTCGGGGTTTAAATGGTCGTGGATGAAGACCGCCCCCGCTCCCGCGAACAGTGCCAGGGGCTCCATCATATATTGTGTCTGACGGTAGGGCATCAGCACATGGTTTTCAGTGGCGGTTGCGATGATGAATGTAAGCCCGATCGCTCCAAGCCACAGGAGTATGAAGAGCCCTTCTCTGGAGTATTCGGCCCAGCCCACGCCGGCAATGGCGATGCCCAGCAGGTGCACCTGAGGGAGGAACCAGACAATGGCATTCTCGTTTACGTCTATGGATGTGCCGGGCGCGCTCAGGAGGGCTGCCCCGGCCATGACGAGGGTGCCACCTGCGGCGAAGAGGGCGTAGTTCGCAGAAACCCTTTTCAGCGACGGGAAAGCAGGCCGGTAGCGTAGATGGGGTAAAAGCTTGCGCCTGAGGCCGACAATCAAGGGGAGAAAGATGATGGGGAGAGGGGCCAGACCCAGAATCAGCCAGGGGGAGGTGCCAAACGCCTCCGAGATCACCCTCTCCCTGAAGGGAACGGCATATCCGAACCAATATACAATTGAAAGGCCCATTATGAAGCTCAGGTACCCAGCCTCAATGGTTGTGCGGCTGGTGTCCGTTTTGACCCTGAGCACCTCTCTGCCAAGGAGGGCGATAAGCACCGGAACAATGACGAAGAAGGTGGAGAGGTGGTGGGTGAGTACAAGGGCCGGCGTGACGAGCGCAAGCGCCGGCATGACGGCGGGTTTTTCAATGCCCTTCAACAGAAGCAATATGCAGAGAAGGGCAAGAAAGTCCCCGATCGCTCCGGGCATGGGGTGAGAGGTTGCGAAAACGTGGGGGGTGCAGACGGAGAGATAGGCGGCGGCGAAGAGGCCAGCTCGCCCGTCGCCGAATGAGAGGACGCCGATGATAAAGAGCGCCAGTACCGAGAGGCACGCAACCAGAGGAGCCACCGTAAGCAGTGTGCCGAAGAGGGGCGTGCCACACAGGTCCACAACCCCACCCGTCAGAACAAACATTCCCGGAAAATAGGGATAACCGAAGCCCCAGCCATTGTAGTCCGTGCTCAGGGCGCCTCCCTCCACCAGCTTCTCTGTCAGGACATAATACTCTCCGGTGTCGGAACCCCAGACAGAGTAGTGGAGCAAGGGCGCCAGCCTCATCACCATCGCGAGGCTGAGAATTCCGACTAACGTGGCCCAGGCCCACCGTCTCATGCCGCGTGAGATATCCATTGGCCGGTTATACAAGTTTCGGGCGGGCCTTTACATATTTTACATACACATCATATTCCGCCCGCCTCTATCACCCTTGCGGTTGAAGGGGTCGGCGTCCCACTCGTCCTCCTCTGGCTCAATAACCATGTCCAGTAGCATATTCACCATTTGCCGAAGCTGCTGAACCTCCTGCCGCAATAAAACAAGCTCCTTGGCTAGCTCCTCCTGGGACGCGGGCTGCGGGCTCTTCATGCTTCTCATACAGCCCATATATCACCAAATAAATATTGGTTTTGGTGTGGTTTGATATTGTTGCTGGGTTGCTCGAGGGACCCCAGCGGAACCACCGGCCTACGTGACCGGGTGAAGAGTGAGCGCAACCGGGGACTCCTCAGGAGGCCTCCTTTGGCCCTTCGTGAGCCCTACGTACTCTCCCCACTCTCTCGCTACTCCACTGGTCTTCTTGCACTAGGCTGACCGGCCATTGCTGCGAGCGCGGTCCTCCCTTCTTGGCCCGCGACCCCTGAGTTCCCCCTTCCCTCGATTCTTTCTGCCCCCGCCCCTCCATCCCCCCCTTCCCCCCGCTCTCTCCCCGCGGTCCCTTCCGCCCCTCCTGAGGGTCTGAGAACCGTACCTCTGCTGGTCGAGGGCGATCTGCTCGGCGGTCGGAGCTGTCCAGAAGTCCGAGGTTCCATAGCTACGGGCGAGCTTTCGGCTCTCGGTCCTGTGGCACGCTTCACAGTAAAGGTGTTCTCCCTTGACCACCATAGGTATCCTGCAAACCGAGCATAGCGCCCTGATAACACCGAACTCTGGTCCAACCGTGCTCAGCTGTATGGACGGCGTGACCTGAATGACCTTGGCCCTTATATAATCCAGAAGGCGGAACTGCGACTCTATATCCGGAACATAGTTCTCGGAGATGTGCGCTATATGAATCGAGGCCACGCCCTGGTCGGATATCGCCCTGTCCTTTCCCGCGACCTTTATTAGCTCCACCTCCACCATCGAGCTGCGGATATCCGTCACCCTGCCAATCACGGCGTCGCCGATTTTGAGCTTCACGGGCGGATTGAACGCCCTGATGTTAGTCACCATCTCCCGGGGGTCGATTTCAAGCACCCCGGCGAGCGCCGAGTAGATTTTGCCGTTCTCCTCGTAAGTACCCTGCCCGGGCAGGAACTCCTCCATCGTTCCTATCTCCTCACCCGGTAGGACCATCCGCTTCACCGTCAATTGTCGTCCCTCCCTCTCACTCCACTAATTCGGGACCCTGCTCCCCCGAACTCCATCCGGAGCAACAGGACCCTGACCTCCTGGGTCTCTTTTTTATGGAAGCTGAACATGTGAGGTATGCTGAATCTGTACTTATTCTTATGGGTGACGGTAAACCCGGCTCCCTGGGCCTCACGTCGGACGAAGTCCTCCGTGGCCGCATTATGGAAAGAGTAGATCACCGGGGCGCATTCAAAGGCCTTGTGGAGAAAGGGGCGGTCGGCGTGCCTTCTCTGGGCCCCGAAAGGCGGATTCATCAAAACAGTGTCCAGCTCCTCCCGAAAATCCTCCACGCTGCCCTTCCTGAGCTCGAGCTCAACCCCCATCGCGCGCGCTGTCCGCTGGGCCACGTCGAGCGCTTCCGGGTCGATGTCCACGCCCACAACCCTCCGAGCTCCCAGCAGCCCGGCGCCAATCGCGAGCACGCCCGTCCCGCACCCGAGGTCCCCCACTATCCTGCCCTCAATGTCGCCCAGCTGTGCTGCCAGAAAGAGCATGTCCGCAGCCACATCGGCCGGAGTGGTGTACTGCTCGAGCCCGGCCGATGGCCTCGGATGGGGTGGTATGCTCTGGAGAATTCTCTCGAGCTCCTTCTTCTTCACCCCACCCACCCCGGCGAAACCGAGGTCTCAGCGCCCCCGGATGAATCTCATGTGCTCCAATTTCTTTCTCAGCGCCTCGGGTTTCCCGATGTCATGCCTGACAAAGAATTCGCCCTTGATGTGTCTGAGGGCGGCCTCGCACCTAACCTCTGCTTCCTCGACTCTCCCGCCGATTCCAACCACACCCAGCGAGCGGGAGGAGGTCGTCAATACCCTCCCCTGCCCCTGCTCGTTCACAGATGCATAGTAGAGCCTCGCCCCCTCGCCCTCCACTCCCTTTTCGTCCACGAGAATCTCCGCCCCGACCCTCGGCTCGGTGCCATAGCCTACTGGAACGACGTATTTGCACACCGTCGCCTTCGCCTCGAAGGCTACTCGGGCAGGATTGAGGTTACCGGCGGCCATCGCCTCGCAGGCTTCGAGCAGGTTTGAGCTCATTATCGCTAGGACATTCATCGCCTCTGGGTCCCCGAATCTGGCGTTGACCTCCACCACCTTTGGCCCCTCGCGGGTGAGCATGAACTGGCCGTATATTGGACCCCTGAACGGTGTCCCTTCCGAGGCCAGCGCATCCACGACTCTCTGGACGATTTTCGCACCCTCGTCAAACTCCTCCTTAGTGATGAAGGGCAGGAGATGGTCTTCTTGTGAGTAAGATCCCATGCCGCCCGTGTTGGGACCGACGTCACCCTCGTACGCCCTTTTGTGGTCCTGGACGGCGGGCATCGGCACAACCCTCTTCCCATCGGAGAAAGCCTGTAGCGTGAACTCCTCGCCCTCCAACTTCTCTTCTATCACCACTTTGGCTTCCCCTCCGACCTTCTTCTCTATGACCTCGGTTGCATAGGCGATTGCGTCCTCCCTTGTGAGGAGTTGGTCGCCGGTGATCTTCACTCCCTTCCCTCCTGTCAGCCCCACGGGCTTCACCGCCACGCCCTTCGGGTAATCCCTCAAGAACTCCCTGACTTCAGAGGGCCGGCTGAAGACCTTATACTCCACCCTCCCGGGGAGTCGGTGCCTCTCCATTAGCGAGCGCATGAACTCCTTTGATGTCTCTATCCTTGCGGCTGCCCTTGTAGGGGAGGCACAACGCACCCCCGCTCTCTCCAGCCCGTCTACGATGCCGGCCTCCAGCGGGGCCTCAGGACCCACGATGGCGAGTTCCACGCCTCTCGAGGTTGCGTAGAGGCAGACTTTCTCCACATCCGTCTCGCCCGCCAGCAGGACGTCTCTTGAGAGCCTCATTATCCCTGGGTTGCGGTTTTTCATCACCGTGTAGAGCTCCGCACCCCCCTCCACGAGAGCCCGTGCGATGGCGTGCTCCCTTGCTCCTCCTCCTATTAATAGCACCTTCGTCCCCATCAACATACCTCCAAACTCTCCCATCATCTCCCGCGCGCGCCCAGGAGCTCACTAATCTTCACAAGCGCGACGAGCTCGACGCCTTCTCTCTGGAGGGCCTCGCGCGCTCCCTCCTCTCTGTCGACGACGACCACCGCCCTCGGGACCTCGGCGCCTGCCCCCCTGAGCAGAGCGACGGAGCGGAGCATTGAGCCGCCGGTGGTTGCCACATCCTCGAGCAGCGTAACCATCTCGCCCGCTCTGAGCTCTCCCTCTATCTGGCTGCCAGTGCCGTGCTCCCTCGGCTGCTTCCGGAGCATGACGAAGGGAAGCCCCGTCTGGAGCGAGACCGCGGCCACGATGGGAACCGCACCCAGCTCCATTCCAGCCAGCCGTGTTCCCTTTACGTACTTTGCCATCTCTTCCGCGATTCGCCGGAGGATTTCAGGCCTTGTCGAAGCCGCTTTAATATCGATGTAGTAGTCGCTCTCCCTGCCCGAGGTTAGCCTGAACCTGCCGAACTTCACCGCGCCGCATCCGACGAGCATCTCCAGCAGCTCTGGCAGGGGAATTCCTCCTCGTTTCAACCTCTCTTCTAGGACCGTCACGAGCCCGGGGGCTGATTCATTTCCTCTCTCCTCGTCCCTCCCTGTCCACCCTCTCCTCGCCCCCCGCCCGCTGCTCTTCCCCTCCCTCTACTCCTCCACCTTTTTCTCCCTCTCCCATCGTCCCCTCCTCCCTTTCTTCCGCCTGCTTCTTCTTTCCAATTACTGTATCCTCGCCCGCCGTTCCTTCTATCCCGCCAGCTCCGCGTCCCCGCCCATCCCGAGCCTCATCCCGCTCCTCCCTACCATGGCTCCTTCTTTGCACCCAGTTTGTAGCCTATAATATTTACGCCGCGGTGGAGGAGGGGTGTCATTATGAGGACGATGAAGAAGTTATAGACCGTGAAAACGCTCAGGAACCATCTCCAGAAAATCGGGAGGGTGACCAGCCAAGCGCCTGCGACGAAGTCGAGCTGATCCATGAGGAAGGGCGAGGGGCTGCCCCGCTTCAGGCCCATCCTCCGCTTGATGAAGCTCTTCAGGAGGTCGCCGACCAGTCCCCCGTAGGACAGGGAGGCGATTATTGCGAGGGAGCCTGGGCTCATCGAGGGCCGCAGGACTGGGTCGAAGCTCCCAGCGTAGGCATAGCCGAAGGCGACGAGGTGGGACTGGCCGGAGAGAGCGGAGACGAGTTGTTGCATCGTTCCCGCAAATACCCCCGTCAGGCCGCCGAAGATGAAGCCCTCCCAGGTCTTTCCGTCGCCCAGGACCCTGTTCCCCCTCCAACTTGCTCCGAAGTCCATCGGCCTCTTCCCCTTGAAAAGCACTGCGGCTGACCCAGACACATAGGCCGGGAACATTATCCAGAAGGACTGGCCGATGAGCAGCAGAGCCCCTCCGACCATCGCAGGCAGGTCCACGGGCCGGAATTGCGGAGGGCGGATTTAAAGATAGGGCCCGGGGGGGCCTCCGAATATCGCACAGTCCGGGCCCGGGACTGCCTTTCCTTCACGGCCTCCCAACCGCCGCAGCGCTCAGGCCGCATGCGCGCGCGAGCTCCACGATGTCGAGGATGAGGCGCTCGTAGTCCTCAGAGAGGCCGAACAGAATCGCCTCATACTCCGCCACTAGAGCGGGGTGGCTTTTTGCGATATACGGCCTGAGCCTCTCCCACACCCCCCGGTGGACCCTGAGTCTGTCTATGAGAATTCTACGAATGGAGAGCTCGGCGAGGGATCTGAAGAGCCCCTCCAGCCCCTTTTCCACGGCGCCGGGCAGGACGGGCCCGAAGAATACAAAGGTCGGTACGCCCGCGTCCCTGAGGGCAGCCAGGGCCCCGAGCCTCTCCCCCACTGATGACGCACGGGGCTCGAAGGCCCCGCGCAGACCGTCGTCCGCCGTGGTTAATGTAAATCCAACCTCGATGTTCTTGAAGCGGGAAAGGAGACCGATGTCCTCGACCACGTTTCTGGACTTGGTCTGAATGCAGACGGGCCACTGGTGGCGCAGGAGCTGCTCGAGACAGTGCCGGGTGACTCGATACCTGAGCTCCGCGGGCTGGTAGGGGTCGGTGACGGTTCCCACCCCCACCGTCCCCCGCGGGAGCCTCCTGAGCTCGCGCGATAGAAGAACGGGCATGTTGACTCTCGCTTCGACCCACTCCCCCCACGGCTCCCTTTCATCGCAGTGTATGACCGCAGGAGAGTAGCAGTAGAGGCACCCATGCTCGCAGCCCCTGTAGGGGTTGAGGGCATAGTCCAGCCCCGTCAGCCGCGAGCGCGAGAGCGCGGAGACGCACCTCACCTCCCTCACCCTCGCCCTTCTCCCGCTACCCTCGGCTACCTCCGGGTTCCCCCTTGTTATATCTGCCTCCGCACCCCGGTCCGTTATCCGCCCTTCCTCCATGGGCATCCAGCCTCCGCCACAGGCGCTAGCACCTCCTCCTCCATTTCCCCTTGGCCGCTGGCCCGGCACCGGTCCAGTGTCCAGCCGTGTCCCCATCCATCCCGCCGGCATCACTTTCCCCAAGCCTTCGCTTCATTCACCCTCACTCCTCTTCGGTCGTCAGTCTGGTCTGGGCGGCGCGGCCGGCCCTCCTCGCGATTCCCCCCAGTCTTCTGAAGTCCTCCTCTATCTCTTTTATCAACTTTCTGCGGTAGAGAATCGCGGCGGGGTGATAGAGGGGAAGGTAGCGCCTTCCGTCTTTCTCGACGATTCTGCCCCTTAACCGAGTGATATTGCCTTTGGGGTCCACGAGCGCTCGAAGGGCCGAGTTGCCCATCGTGCAGACCAGCTCCGGCGCGATGATGTTCAGCTGGAGCCTGAGATGCCGAGCACAGGCCCTGACCTCGGCCGGCTTCGGCGGCCGGTTTCCCGGAGGCCTGCACTTGACGACATTGGTTATGAAGACCTCGCTCCTAGCGAGCCCCGCAATGCGGAGCATTCTGTCGAGGAGCTTACCGGCCGAGCCGACGAAGGGACGGCCGAGGGCGTCCTCCTTCGCGCCGGGCGCCTCGCCGACCAGAACCACACCGCTCCGCCCACTGCCCTCGCCGGGAACCGGCTTCTTCCTTGTCCTGTGGAGGGCGCAGGCCCTGCACCTCCTCACACCTGCCGCCACGTCCTCGAGCGTCATTTCCCCCGGACGAGCGCGACCAGATTCGCTACCCCAAATTACGCAACAGCTCCTTCCTCGTTTCATAGCCTTCCCCATCCCCAGGCCCCGTGGGTCCCCCCTCCGCGCCCCGGCCACGCTCCCCGCCCTTCCACCTACCCCATTCTCTTCATCCATTTCCTCTCTCTTCCCGTCAACACCCTCCCTCCGCCTCAACCCACGCCCTCCTGATTCCTCGCCGCGGGCTCGACGGGCAGGAACTCGTCGATGCGCCTCTGATGCCTTAGGTCCGCCAGAATCCGACTTGCGCGTAGCCACCTCTTCATCCTGATGTCGAGACGGGTCTGGATGTGCTCCAGGGCCTCTCCCAGAGTCCTGAATGAAACGAATGGGCCCCTTAGCGCGTTTCGCACGTTCTCCCTCACATTCCAAACGCCCACGGGCATAATGTAGCCGGGGTGGGCCTCCCTGAGAATTACGCACCCCGCCTGACGGCCCAGATGGAGCAAGTGCTCGCAGGTCGCGAGCCGCGCGGCGTAGTAGCAACCGCCGATTTCAGCGTAGTCCTTTCGGCCCTCATACCCCTCGTGGCTCGATATCATCATGATTTCCCTACCTAGGGGGTTCCAGACCGTATTCGGGTACCAGGCCTCGACGAGCTCGTACCTCCAGCTCGTGGGCATCAGGAGGACGATGAATCGGTTATCAAGGGTCCACGATTCATGAATTCTGTAGTCGTTAATGAGAGGGAGCCTCTTCACCCTCTCCCTGAGCTCCTTCCCTATCGTGTCGTCCACGGCGGTGATGCTCCATCTCGTCGGCACGAACCTCCGGTTCTTGCGCAGGCCGAAGGAGCCCACGCTGAAGGCCTTCTGAATTCTTGATATCAGAGCACCCTCCGAGTAAAGAGAGAGGACCGCCTCGCGGGCTGTGAGGTCAGTGTCCCTCCAGCGCTTCTCGAACCTCTGGTCCAGTCTGAAGTTCCCGACCTCCAGCCTCTTCAGCGGTGCGGATGGCCCGAAGGGCTGGACCTCATCGTCGAGAATGAGTCTGCCGACTGGCTTCTTCAGGAACTCTGCCCAGGAGTCCGCTGGGGAGGAGGCGAGGGCAAGCTCCCTCACCAGGTCCACCAGCCTCCCTCCCCTTTCAACATCGTAAATGTTTACAGGGTGCATCCCCCTGACCAGCCGGACCCTAAAGTCCACGATTTCGTCAATGCTCTTTCCCAGCCACATCTCCGGGGTGTCCATGACGCCCGTGTCACCAGAGATGGGTGGGATGAGTGGGCCGACGAGGACCTTAGGGTAGCCCCACTGACCGACAAACACCCCTGGCGGAGAGGAGCCCTCAAGCTCAAGTGTGTCAATCAGCGCGCGGGCCCTGAGCTGCGCAAAATGTTTGACCAGAATCGGACAGCGTTCCTTGCCGCAGAGCATTTTCGAGCCCTTGCAGGCGACACACAGGTTCCCGCTGTCCCCATCGAATATTCCCCCCTTCATAGCCCCACTCCATCCTCCTGGGCCCCATACTAGGTCCCACCTTTCCAATCTCCACACTTTTTCCTTCCCACCGACTCAGCGGTTCCTTGGCCTCCTCTCCCTTTCCTCCAGCTCCAGCCTCTCCTCCCTCCGCCAGTCCCAGTAAATTATGCCCATCACAGAGACTAAAACAATCACAAGGACTGCAAAGAGTAGGACTGGGTCACCTGGCGGACCCGCGCCCGCGACCGTCGTGTTCTCTATAACGGTGAAGTTAACGATTCGGCTCGCCCTGAGCTCCCCTGAGGCCGACAGGAACATCACGGTGAGGGACCAATGGCCTCTGGCGGCGCCGAGGGTCAGGGTTGCGTTGATTGTTGAGAATGGAGGAATATTGACGCTCGCGTTTTGGATTCTCGATGCCCCATATCTTCCGGATAGCACCAGAGTCCCGTTTTCCCAGACGTTACCGTTGTTGGCTATTCTTATACTAACATTCCTCGTTTCCCCTTCAGGAAATCTGGCGCTGGATGGAAGGATTTCCATTGTAACATTCCTCACCGGAAGGATGGAAATAGTGTGGATGGCCCTCGCCGGTGCCACCCCCTCGGCTCTGGCGGTGAATATTAACTCAACGGGGGTATCCGCCCGGGCTGAGGCTGGAACCAGAAATGTGATGAACACGACCGCTCTCTCCCCGGCACTCAGGTTGAGTGGATTTGGAAGTGGAGAGATCTGCCAGCCCGTGCTCAGCCCGGCGGAGAGTGCAAGTAGTTCAGGCCCATTCCCTAGGTTCTCGACGGTCGCGCTGATGTTCACCGAACCTCCCGGAGCGGCCTCTGTCTGTCCGCTGAGCGACGCCCGAAGACCCCGCAGATGCTCCGCTCTGCCCAGAATTCTAAGCTCTGCCACAACGCCGCCTGCTGACTTAGCACGCAGCAGAAAACTCGCGCTCTCATATGCGGCGGCTGTGGCGGGAACCATTATTTCTAGGAAAATCAAGGCGCTCTGCCCCGGTTCTAGACTCACGTGGCGGTTCAGGAGTTCCGCGGTCCAATTGAACTCAGTTTCTATCGAGAGCTCCACCTCCTCAGTAGCCTCCCCCTCGTTGACAAGAAGGTATTCCATCCTAACCAACCTGCCAGGAGCGCTGATGAACGAGTTTGGCCCATCAAGAGAAATCCGATGCAGCGGCGGCTCGGGTGCTGGACCTGCGGTGAAATTCATGAGGAGGTGGGCAGGGGGAAGATTGTCAAGACAGATTCCGTCCACTTCTTGGTCGGGTGGACGATGGGAATTCGAGAGCTCGACCGTGAACGGAAGGATGCTGAAATTTGCGTAGAAATAGTCGTCCGTGTCGCCCGTCGCTGGGTACATCTCGCGCGCCATCATGGGTGTGTATCTCCTCCCCTCCGGCATCACAAGGGACATATTTAGTGCAAGAGCGGGGAGAAGGGGGTCAACGGGCTCGGTGTTGATTGAATTGCCCCAAGGATAAAGGATATAGCCCCCGAAGCTTTGATAGCTCAGCGCCACACGCGGGCGGTGGGAGGTGACCAGCCCCTCAATAGCTTTGGTCTCGTTCTCCGAGAAAGGCCCCGGGCCGCAGTAATTCTCGTCTGTGGGATTGTGGCTTGCCTCCAGGCCCCATAAATGGCCGAAGTTGCGGTTCAGGTCAACCCCGACTCCCCCATCCACAGGTCTCCTGTTCTTCCTCCAGTCATGGCCCAGCTCTACATAAACATGCCCGTCGGGGTTGAGCATCGGCACGACCCATATCTGGGTACTATCAACAAAGCGTTTTATCGTGGAGTTGGAGGTATAATTCCCGAGAAGGTTGTGAATTATGTAGAGCGGCACCTCCACCGATATGAACTCGCGGGCGTGTATGCCTCCAATAATCGTCATGTTCGGCTCGGCCTCGTCCTCGCTCGCGTTGTCCGATATCTTCACTGCCCAGATCCTCCTCCCCTCGTAGGTCTCCCCAATGGTGATGAGACGTGAGATAGTTGTGTGGGTGGCGGTGAGGTCTTGGAGCTCTGTCACCATCTCCTGATAAGTATGATAGCGGCCGAGCCCTTCATCCCTTCCTTCCCCTGAACAGCTCTCCGAGGGCGGCAAGGCCAAGAAGAGGAGGACAATGCCAAGGGAGACCAATTTGCGCATTCGCTCCACCTACGAGCACGCTAAATAATAAAACTTTGCGGAGGGTGAAGAAAAAATCAAAGCGGCCCGCCGCATCTAGTACACCCGCGGGCCTCCTGGGCGCAGCGCCTATGGAAGGTTCCACCGCAAGACGGGCAGGGAATCGATGGCTCTCGCCCCAGCTGGCCAAAGCACCAGAGGCAGGTCTCCCAGGGCTCCAGTTCTCTCCCTGAAACCGCACGAGTAGCTTGGATGCTGGGATCCCACCCATCGGTCTGCGGCAGGGGCCCCGCCGGGGCGTTCTCGGCGCCTTCTCCAGCTCCCGGCCGGGAATCCACGTCCCAACCCTTGGCCGGTCCCCCATGGCACTTTTTCCTGCGCCTGCTGAGATATATAGCGAGCACAGCACCCGCAGCTGCGAGAGCCAGTGGAGGCCATAAGATAGATGGAAATGCATGCACAGTGGAATTGGTGGGTGGTGGCTCCTGCCTCTCGACCACCACTCGAACGGGCAGAGACACGGACGCACCGGGGTAATTGTCCGAGCGGAGCTCAAGCACAATATCGTATCCCCCCGACCGGACATCTTCAGGAATCTGGACTGAGACGTGCATGGACCCATTCGCGCCCGGAGCTACCTCAGAAGGCGGGAGAAGGGGGTCAGTGCCCCATCCCATGGGAAGGTTTGAGACATTGAGCGTGAATGAGTCGGGAGCATTGCCCATGTTCGTGAAGTTGATTGTGAAAACGACACGCCCGCCAGGTCTCGCGGTTGCGTTCAGAGGCTCCACAGAGGCCGTGAGGCCGTACCTCGCCCTCACCGAAACCTCAAGTCCGAGGCCGTTGACGAACAATCTGTAGACTCCCGCTAGAGCCCGTGCGGGCACGCACACCAGAATCTCGACCGAAGCATTGCTCCATGGTGGAATAGTGAGCTCCTGCTGGGAGAAGGCTACCCTCCACTCCTCCGGAATTTCCGCAGCTACCAAGACGAGTGTTTCGTTTACGTTCCCCTTATTCTCGACGATGGCTATGAAACGCACCGACCCTCCCGCCTCTACCGCTCCCTCCCTCTCCTCCACCATCAGGTTTAAATCCCTGACCTCGGCCACAGTCGCTCTGATGATGACTTCGTCACGGGCGTAGGGGCTCTCCAACGAAGCCGCCGTGACTCTGAACATGGCGCTCGAGCCCGCAGTCGCTCTCTCCGGTGCAGTAATGCAGAGGGTGATTCCGGCGCTCTCCCCGCTCTGAAGAGAAATCCGTAACCTGTCGATGGAGGCGCTCCATCTGAGAGCGTCCAGCTTGACTTCCACTTCATCGGCGCCGTTGCCCATGTTTCTCAGCGTGAGGTTGATGGTCTTGGTTTCTGCCGGCCTGAGAGAGAGTTCCAATGCGGGCGTTTCAAGCCTGAGGCTGAAATTCTGGATGACCGTGACCAGAAGGGAGTCGGTATCGCTCCAGCCGAATTCATTTTCGACTGTCAAATTAACAGTATAGAGGCCGCGCCGGGAATAGGCGTGGCGGACCCGGAGCCCCTCGGCAGTGGTCCCGTCGCCGAATACCCAGGAGTAACGCACAATCGTGCCCGCCGGACTCGTGGAGGCTGTGGCATCGAATTCGACCTCCTCCATCACGTCGACCACAATATCCGGACCCGCATCCGCGACGGGGGAGGGGTCAAGAACCGTGGTGACGGTGGAGACGAGGCCGGAGGCCCCCTGCCCCGTTGAGGATAGGGCGCGGACCGCTACGTAAACCCTCTCTCCCGGCGACGCATCTCTCGGAATTCGCACAGTCAAGTTCACCTCCCCTGCCCCTCCCGGAGGGAGGTGGATGCTGTCCACAATGCTAGCCAAATCCCTGCGGGCCCCTTCGAGCTCCAGCAGAATACAATCCTCCCTGTTGCTCAGGCTCATCACAGTGAGCCTATAGATGGCGCTCTGGCCGGGGAAGCACTCCTTTGATGTCTCGTCTGCTGATAGCGCGGCGCCGTATTTTGTTCTTATTTTAAACTGAGTGGTGCGCTCATCGTTCCAACTATAATGGTCTCCACCCAGTTTGGTGCGGACTGCTAGGGTGTAATTCTCCGAGCCCGGGAAAGGAGGGAACCACTGAAAGAAGGCCTCGCCCAACTGGCCCGGTCTGAGTGTGACTGAGGTCGAATTTGTGTGGAGATAGCCATCGGCCGAGGACACCTCAATCTCAATCGGAATCTCCGATGCGTCTGTCCCGAAGTTCATCACCGTGGCTGTGATGTTTAAGGGCCTATCAGGCTCGACAATGGCACCCGGTGTCGGGGAAGATATCGCGACCACGCCAGCATCGACGATGAGCGCTTTAGGATAGGCTATGAGGTAAATCACCGCTTCGCAGTTGAGGCTGCAGGTCGTCTCAATTTGGCTCGCCGGGGGGTAGAAAGAGGTGTCCAGCTCGAAGGTAAAGGCCAGCGTGCTCGTGTTGGCGTAGAGCCAGTCTTCCGAATCGCCGTGGGTCAGGTAGAGCCTCGAGGACTGCTGGGGCGTGTAGCCATTTATGGCCGCCATCGCGCGCGCCATCCTTTCGAGCTCCTCGCTGTCGGGAGCGGGGTCTGTGGTAAAGCCCCACGGGTAGAGAATCAACTGCCCGTAGCTGTGGAAGGAGAGGGAAGTGGCGAAGCGCTGTCTGAGCGCGAGCTCGCTTATTGCCCTCGTCTCGTTCTCGGAAAAAGGATAGGGGCCGTGGTATACGTCAGATGAGGGGTCGTCGCTGGTCTGAGCGTCTACACCGAACATGTAGCCCCAATTCCTGTTGAGGTCTACCCCAATGTTTCCCCCGACTGTTGGCCTGCGGTTCTTCCGCCAGTCGTTCCCGCGCTCCACGTAAACGTGGCCGTCGGGGTTTGCCATGGGAACGAACCATACCTCCCTTGTGTTCACGAGCATGGTGCAGGTCTCATTAGTTCCGTAATTTTTTATTAGGTAGTTGATGAGGTAGAGAGGGACCTCCACACCCATGATTTCACGGGCGTGGAGTCCGCCCATAATGAGGACGTCGGGCTCTGCGCTGTCGTTGGTCCGGACGTCGTCCGAGATTTTCACAGCCCAGATGTCCCGGTCCTCATAGGTCCTGCCCAAGCTCTCCACCATAACCAAGTCCGGGTGGCTGGCCTCGAGCGCCCTCAGCTCCTGCGTCATGGAATCATAGGTGTGGTATCCCGCCCTGAACGAGCCCAATTCACGGATATCAGTTGCAGAGGAGGGGGGGAGTGGGAGAATCAGGCACTGCACAGCCATGACTATCAGAAGAGCTCTCCTGAGACGGGACTGCATTGGGGGTTTCAGGCCCTTAAGCGCTTTCAATTCCCCTCCCCCCTCAGTCTTCTCACCACACCCTCAGTCCTTTCTAGCTCTAAAATTGCAAGAATTGACGAATACTTACCTGAGAGGTGACGCAGGCGCGCGGCCATGTGCTCCTCCCTTTTCGTCTCGAGTTCTCGAAACCCCTTCAAGGAATTGATGACTCTGTCCCACGCAAGGACGAAATCCTCGGGCGTCTCCTCCCTGAATCTTTTCCTCCTAAGCCAACGCCAGCGCAGGGAGTGGAACAGGAGACTGGCTGTGGAGACGCTCTCGCAGAATGCGTCGGCATATTCCCTCTCGCTCAGGTCAATTGCCTTCACAGGTATGCCTCGCTCGACGCTGGCGGCATAGGCCTCGCTGAAGCTCGGAGGCGGTACCGATACACGGCCGTATTTTGATAGATGACTTGCGTATATCTCCTCATAATGGGAAAGGAACACCTCAGGTTCCTTGCCCCTGTAAAGCTCCCTCAGACCCCTCAATCCCTCTATCGAGATGGGCAGAGCGACGGCCCTGGGGCTGACCTCCGCCACAGCCTCTCGCACAAGGGGCCTCTCGCTTTCCAGACCCCTGATTGTGGGAAAAATGGTCAGGCTGGAGCTCCCGACGCGGAGAGCGATGGTGCGGGAGCGGTTGCCAGCCATACCGGGCACCCCCCGTTCACCTTCTCCTCTCGTGAATCAGGCGTACGATCTTATCCTCGTCGTGGATGCGGTGGAGCTCGTCCCGGCTGATGACGGGGGTCCCGCTGATGTTCTCCCGGCTCAGCCGCCTGTCGAGGAAGAGGACGCCGTCCGTCTCCGTGATCCTGGAGATGTTTGCAATAACTCTCGCCTTGAACAAGCATTCGCCGTCCGCCTGACCCACCCCTGTGAGGAGCACGGTCGCCCGGAGCTGACTCTCGGAGATAGCGTCAAAGGGGCACCTTCGGGTGTGAATTATTTTGTAGCCAAGGCCAGCCAACTTCTTGAAGACCTTCCGCTTGAAGGGCGTGCCCTCATCCTCCCACGAGGTGGGCACAGTCTCGACCCCCTCGCTCATGCCAAAAGGGTTTATGGGCATTGCTATCGGCTCACCGAGGTATTTCTCAAGCCTGTCCACGACCGGGAGGTTGGCACTTATGGCCCCGGCCTCATACATCTGTATCGCTTTTTTCGACACGCCCGCGATCTTTGCCATCGCTCCAAGGGAGAGACCTCTTTCCCTCCTCACCTTGGACAATGTCTCAGGGTCGATTTTTGCGAAAAGGCCCCCGGGAGCCGCAAATATGAATGGTGGTACTCCCTCCTCAAAATATTCCCTGATTGTCGCAAAATTCATAATCGGAATTCCATGCCTGAGATAAATAATTCCATCAGAAAGCGGCCCGGAGCCGCACCTGTCCCCAACGACAACTGGCGCCCCTTTCAGAACCCGGGCGAGCGTGTTCAGCTCCGCCGCGTTGGACGGGCTGAAGCCGTCAATGTTGACCATTACCTTGACCACCAAAAGAAGGTTGTCCCGACGGCAGATGATGTCGAAGCTCAGGCCGCGCACACCATAGTCGTCGGATACGAAGAAGCCGCAACGCGCAAGCATTCTTCTCAACCTTAAAACAGCCTCCCTGCGCTCATGGAGTCTGGACGAGGTTCCTGTGGTCTCCATGCGGTTCATTGCAATATTTCATAAATATGTACTCCTATTAATAATTGATTGTTAGCCCTATCCCCCCTTAAACTTAAAAATATATATCTACCTCCATTGCTCATCCATCCCACATAAACCTTTGTTTCCCACGGGAATTCTCCATCCGGGCACGATAAATTAATCCGTGGGGGGTAAGTCTACATTAAAATGACCCATTAACCCACCGAAAATAGGCGCTACCGAGCTATCAGGTGGCGAGGCACCTGAAAGGTCTTCAATCCACCATTACTCCCGCCATACGTGTGGTATCTGGATACGAGCAAAGTAATAGTAAAGAAGACTTGGGGCCTCCTTATAATGCGCTCGAGACGCAGCCACCAGTCATAGCGCATAGTTGCCGGGAGGAATAATTACCTCATAACAGGCTCTCCTCGAGTTTTTGTGATGGGAAGAAATCGCCACTCACCTGGACTCCCGCTTCCGTCTCCCAGCCATGGTCGTAGTTCTCAATCATCCCTTCGAAATTCCAGGAATCGTCTATTCGGAGAGAGTTGCAGTCGCAGCGCTCCCCTGTAACCAGGAAATGGATGGGCTAGATAGGTTAACAATCCGCTGGCCATTTCTTCTTACGGAAAGATGCTGGCATTGAAGGTAATATAGCCAGCAACATCCTACCTTTAATTCCTCGCTCGCCTCGCGACAACCGGTAATGATTTATTTCTCGGGATAGCTAGGGGTCATCAGGGAAAAGGGGCGATTAACCTGGGGGGGACACCTGTTGGAAAGCTCGGTGAGGAGGGCGCGGTGGTGGAGGACCCATCTTTTGCCAGCCGGGTATATAACAAGGGATGGTTCGGCACCCCACTTCCCGGCGGAGGCCTGTCGTTAGAACTCGTCGAGGCCATGTATCTCCTCGAGACCGGCCGTCTGGAGCTCTCCAGGGACGGAGAAAGGGTGGACCCAGAGTTCCTCTTCCGGCACGCCGTGTCAAGGGAGCCCGCCTTCGAGACCCGCTACCCTGTCTACGCCGACCTCAGGAGGAGGGGTCTGACCCTCAAGCCATTCCGGCCATCCCCGCCGGATTTCGTGTGCTATGAGAGGGGGGCAGTACCTAGCCGCTCGTACCCAAGGTATCACGTCTTGGCCATTTCAGAAAGGGCCCCTTTCAAGTTGGATTCAATAAACAAACTAGTGCAGCGCGCCTCCTCTGTGGGGAGGGGGCTTCTGGTGGCACTTGTTGACGAAGAAGGCGACGTCACATACTACGAGGCCTATCTTCACCAGCCCTCTGGAGAGCTCGGAGAATGCTCCTGCCCGGAGAGGGGAAAGGCGCTGGTGCTTGATGAGAGGGTCCTAGTCTTCGACCGGCAACTCGCTGATGCCCTTAAAGAAAACCATTTCGGCCGGCCGGCTGGGAGGGCCCACCAGCTCTCGCTCATCGAAGCCGCCCATCTACTAGAAAAAGGTCTTATCGAGCTCTTCCGAGCCGATGGTGGTAAAAAGGTTGGGAAGGCGGAGCTACGGAGGATGGCCCGAAGGCGCCAAAAGGACTTCGAGCTACGGTTCCGGGTCTACACGACTCTGAGAAAACAGGGCCTGTTGCCCAGGACAGGCTTTAAATACGGAACCCATTTCCGTGTCTACGAACGAGACCCGGATGCTACCCACGCCCGCTACCTGATACACTGTTTCCCCGCAGGCTATGTTGGCACGTGGCCCGAAATAAGCCGGGCCGTTAGAGTCGCCCACGGGGTAAAGAAGGAGATTCTCTTCGCACGAGTTGGTTCCGGGAGCGAGCTCGATTACGTCCTCTTCAAAAGGGTAAGGCCCTGAGAATTGCATCTGATATGGAGAAATCATTATGAATCTCGAGGCACTAGTCCCTGCCGCACTCCTTCTTTCGCAACTGGGTGGCCTGATGGGGTTCGAACCGGCAACCCCGGAAGCCCTCGTGGCCTCCCCTGAAATGCTAGGGCTTTGGAACGCTAGATTCCCACCCTCCGGACTGCTCCCCCTTTTCTCCCCTGGCGGGAGGGGAATTCTCCTCGACTTCGATATTGTCTCAGAAAGAAACACCTACGAGGCTAATGTCTCGGACCCGACCAAGCCCAGTGCTTTCCTAACCGTGACGGTGAGAAATAACGGGACCTCCCCCGGCAGCGTGAGGCTGGCCGCCACCATAAACCTCGGCGGAAGCGTGGAGCTCAACCCCACTAGGACCGGTCTGCTCCTGCCGCAGGAGTCCTCGAGTGTGGCGGTCAAGGTCTTTCTTCCCCCGGAGACGTCTTCATCGCTTGTGGCATCACTGAGAATAGATGCTCAGTGCGAACAGAACCCGGCCGTCACGGATTTCCTCCTGATATCGCTCACGATAAGGCAATGGCATGGAATAAGGTTGGAGAACGTGACCCTCTCCTCCAACTCACCTGTAGAAAGGGAGGTTGTCCAGCTCACAGCAATGGTCAGGAACACGGGCAACGGAGGCAGCTTCTTCGGCGCACGCGCGAGCATCGACGGGCGCCCGCTCCGGGTCATTGTAGAGGGGCGGTCTCTCGATGAGAACTCGACGGTGCGGTTGGAAGCGGGCAGGTTTCTGCTCGTCACCGTGAGATGGGTGGCGAGCCTCGGCGAACACAATTTCGTCATCGAGGCTTGGGACGCGGGACCGGAAGCATGGGGAAACCTTTCCACAGCCATCGTCAGGGACAGTCGCGTCGTACATGTCTCTGTCGGGGTGAACTACAGGGACTGGATACCGTATCTCTCGGCGATAACACTCGCCCTCGTGCTTGCTGGAGCGCTGGTGCTCAGGTACAGGAAGGGGTTTCGCTCATTTTTGGAAGAGCGCCGGAGGAGGCCCCAAAGGCGGGTCCGCCCCCACCCGCTCACCAAGCGGCGAACCATCCGGCTCTAAATATTACCCCCCATCGCGAACAGGAGAAATCCATCAGGAGATAGCCCCCTCTGAGTTCCTCCAATATCAGTGACCACACCCCGCCCGGCTGCTTCTCTGCTCCACAAGAATACCAGTGGCATAACGACTTATTCTAGCCCCTCCGCAATTTGAGCTGACTCCGTTCCTATCCTGTTCCATAAACAGAGGCCACCGCACGTTCTTGTTGCTCAGAGCCGCGTTAGAGTAATTATATGGTGGAGACCATACCCTCCAACCATGATTCATAAATTTCGCTGGAGGGACGTGAAGGCGGAGGCCGTGGAGACGGAAGGAGCGACCGGGGTGAGAATTCGGTGGCTCATTGATGAGAGGAGGGGTGCGCGAAATTTCGCGATGCGCGTGTTCGAGCTGGCGCGGGGGGGAAGGACTCCCCTCCACGCCCATGACTACGAGCACGAGGTTTTTATATTGGAAGGAAAGGGGAATTTAGTGACAGGGAAAGAAACGCTGCCCCTTCAGCCCGGTGATGTGCTCTTCATCCCGGCCGGCGAGAGACACCAGTTTCTGAATGATGGAGAGGAGACCTTTTTCTTCATCTGCCTCATCCCCCTCCAGAAGAGATGATGTCACTACCATATTCGGCGACCGATGGCATCCCCTCAGCGCGCGGAAAAGCTTTCAGACCGCTCCTTCAAACCATTTGTCTGCCCGCGAGAGTCCTTCAGAGTTCAGGGGAGGGGCGGGAGGGGAATTCTCCAACAATCTTATTGTGTCGCCCATTTCCACCTCCATCCCGTCCTCAGCCGCCAAAGCCGCCACCCCGCTTCTCCTCTGGACCTCCTCTGCGGCGAGAGCTGGCCCCTCACAAATCACCCTCATTCCAAAGTGGGTGAGGAGGGCGAGTTCCGGTCTCACGGCCTCGCATATTCTTGCTGCGTCCTCTACATTCAGATGATGGGGAATTCTTCGCCCGAGAGGGCTGGTAACGGGGAGAATCAGGACGCGGCTCCCCTTGTGCGCCTCCGTAACCTCATCTGAGAGCGCTGTGTCGCTCAGATACCCAAGGACTCCGCGCGGAGTGCTGAGCCTGAAGCCGACAGAGCTCGGGTCAGAGTGAGCTGAGGGAGTGGCCCTGATCTCAATGCCCATTATCGTGGCGCTCTCCCCCGCCGAAAGGGCCCTAACGATTCGCGGCCTCTCGCGGTGGTACTTCGATATCGCTGGCCCGTATCCCTCTACCCCGTTGATCACGCTTCGGCTCGCCAAGAAGGCGCCCGCCCTCTCCCTTCCGCCCCGGGTCATTCCCTCGATGAGAATCTCGGCGTCGGCGTAGTGGTCGGGGTGGCAATGGGAGACGAGAATGGCGTCCGTTCTCAGGGGGTCGAGGCCTTTCGAGAGCATCCGGACCAGCGCGCCGGGCCCCGGGTCTATATGGAACCTCGCCCTCTCGCCGGGCTCCGGCCTTTCCAGCTGGAGGTAGAGCCCGCCCGTCGCGCGGGCCTGGAGGATGCAGGCGAACCTGCCCCCGCCCGTCCCGAGAAAGGTGAGTTTCGATATCTGCCCGGACACGGAGTTGTAAAGGCCGATGCGGGCTTTAAAACTAGCGCCTCCGCAGGAGGGCCGCGGCGGCGATGGGGGCGATTACGAGAGGAGCGAGCACCAGGAGATGCATTGGTTGAATCGAGAGGGCCTTTCCACTAGCTCCCGGGGGTGGCGCTCTAGGGGGAAGTGCTACAGTTACGTTAACAAACACAGGCTCGCTCCAGACACCGCTGAGATCCCTGACCCTGAGCGTGACGGTGAAATTGCCCGGGGCCTCGTACTGGTGCTCCACCCTTGGGCTCTGGCTTGACTTCCTTGTTCCGTCCCCGAAGTCAAAAAAATAGGTTTCTAAACCGTTTGAGTCGAATGAGCCGGAGGCGTCGAGACTCAGCACATCCCCCAAAATCATCGAGCGCGGAGATAGTGAGAGCGCGGCCACGGGCGGTCCAAGGTCCACCCTGAACTCCCTGCTCCTCGACCTCTCCTCGTTCCCTGCCGCGTCCCTCGCCATGTATCCCAGCACGTGCTCACCCTCTGGGGGTGTTAGGGGCCCGGTATAGAGCATCGGGAGACCGCCGTCCCACCAGTACCACACCTCGGCCCCCTCTTCAGTGTTGAATATGAGCTGTGGCGCGCCGTGATACCACTCCAACCCGAGATCCTGCGGATAAATGTTGAGCGTGGTCACGGGAGGTCTTATGTCTACGCTAAACACCTTCGTGCCTTCGGGACCTGTGTTGCCGCGCGTGTCCTTAGCGAAGAACCGGAGAGTGTGGATGCCTTCAGGTGGCTTCAGTGGTCCGTAATACTGTCTCATCTCACCGCCGTCCCAAGAGTAATAAATCACGGCCCCAGGGTCGGCGTCCTCGACCAGCAGTGTTACGGTCGGGCGCGTTCTGTACCACCCCCCTCTCCCGTCCGGAAACCTAGGCTCCACCACGATTGTGGTCTGGGGGGGCTGGCTGTCTACACGAACCACCAACTCCTGCATGGGACCCAAATTGCCTGCCTGGTCCCTCGCTCTAAAAGTCACCCTATGCACTCCATCCTGTATTTTAAAGGGAGCGACATAGGGGGATTCCCTGCCTCCGTCCAATGCGAAGAAAAGCCGGGCGCCGACCTCCTCCGACAGGAGGGTGAGCGTGGGCTGGGTGATATACCATCCTCCGACGCCATCGGGGCTGGAGGGAGACAGACACGCCATCGCAGCCGGCGCTATTGTGTCGACCTGCAGCTCCAGAGTTCTCGACGGACCCTCGTTGCCCGCCCTGTCGATTGCGAAGAACTCCAGCCGGTGCCTGCCCTCGGGCGCTAGTAGGGGACCTGTGTAGTTCTCGGTTTCTCCACCATCCCACGAGTAATGAACGCAGGCGCTCTCCTCGGAAAAAAGGGTCACTGTCGGACTCGTCGTATACCACCCGTTCTCGCCGTCAGGGGAGGGAGGGTAGATTGTAAAGAGCGTCTCCGGTGGTTTCGTGTCAACCTTTAACTCGAAGCTCCTCCATTCCTCAGCGTTCCCAGCCGGGTCAATCGAGCGGAACCACAGAATATGCTTGCCCTCTGGGGCCTCGATTGGGGAGTGATACTCCATCTCATCCGACCCGTCCCACCTGTAGAAGATTCTCGACCCGTCCTCGCTGCTGCTCAAGGTTATCCGGGGTATGGTCACGTACCAGCCCTCGAGACCATTGGGTTCCGGTGGGAGGACAAAGCAAGCGGTCACGGGCGGGGTGAGGTCCACCATCCGGGCCATGTAGGTATAGCTCCCGCCGGCTTGGGCGGGCGTGAACAGAAGCGCCTCAGAGTAACTCCTGCCGAACGCTCGCAGAAGGGCAGAGCCGCATCCGTTTGAATCCAGCGGGACGTCGATCACAGCAGGCTCTGTGGCCTCCCGGCCCTGTCCATAAAGGATGGGCGCGTACTGGCCCGAAATGGTGTAGAACTCGACCAGCAGGTCGAGGCCGTTGCCCCCCCGGAAGCGGTAGCAGTCCGAAGCCCAGCGTTGAACCTCGCCGGTTGCGCAGATAGGAAGGCTCGAGTGGTCGCCCGCTAAGTTGACCCTTATGCTCAGCCGGGAGTAGCCGTACTGTCCATCGGCAATTGAGATGTTATTGACGCGGTTGGCTACACACCACTCCCTGAAGACTTGGTCAAATCGCTTTGAATAGCCCAGAGCGCTCAGAACACTGTTCACGCCTAGAATTCCATTGTCCCTCTCTGCAACAAGGGCGCGTACGGCCTCCCTTCCACCGAAATGGTCCCAGAAGTACTGGACGAAGGCATAGGCTGAGCCGTAGTCGTACATCTCGTTCTTGAAGACCGTTAGGTCGTTGTCCGGCCGGTTCTCGAAAGCGTCGATGTGCCCCACTAGGGTCCCATCCTCCCCACCGTACACTACGGCAATCGCCATGTCGGCGCAGCCCTCGTTGATCCAAAGCTCCTCGTCAGGATCCTTCTGGTTGTGAATCAGGTGCTGGAACTCGTGGGCTGCAATCTGATAACCCCAGGAATTAACATCAGCACAGTCTATGTAGACCGCGTCCGGGTCAACCGGGGTGAAGTAGCCGCCGATGCCATACGGTCCATCGATGTTGACGAGATTTATGTCGATGTAGTTGAACAGCACCGTCCCGAAGACTTCGGTTACATTGGGCCATATCCTCTCGTCGAACTCCGCGGCCAGGAGCTCCACCGTCGACTCCGATGGATAGGGTCTGCAGCTGCTGTCGACGTATATTTTGCAATGAGCACCGACGAACATGAGCTCCATCGCTCTCCCGCTCCCGCCCCCCTCTCCTCCCTCCCCAATCTCAATTATTCCCATTCTCACCAATGGCGTTGCCGAGACCCACAGATGAAACTTTCGAGCATCCAGCACCCCAGGAAGGTTGTTCCAGAACCCCTCGGAGAGACAAGCGACTGGGGTCCTCACATGCTCCTCGGTGGGTGGGCTCGGGAACCGCGGCTCCCCCGACTTCTTAGAATCTATGGGGAATTCTGTGGAGGTGGTCGGCGTCAGATTCGCCCCGGCCCCGGAAACCTGGAATGGCGGGAGCCCCACAAGCATGGGAAGCGCAAGGAGCACCACCACCATAAGGGATGCCCGCGGTCCAATCATCATCAGACCATTTTCCCTCCTTAAAATATAATTTTTGGTGCTCCGGCCGGTCATCGTCTCTCTGTCTCTTCGAGCAGTATTCTCCGGGCCTCCAGCGCCGGTCCGTAGCCCGGATTGAGTTCCAAGGCCCTCTCAAAGGCCTTCAGAGCCTCCGCGTTTCGCCCCAGCTCCGCCATGACGATGCCAAGATTGTGCCATGCATCGGCGTATTTCGGGTTGAGGGCCAGCGCCTCGTCGAAGCACCTCAGGGCCTCAAGGGGTCTGTCCATGTCGTCGAGCGCGACGCCCTTGCTGAACCATATCTGCTCGTCACGAGGCTCCAGCTCCAGCGCCCGGTCAAAGCACTCGACCGCTCTCTCTGGCATTCCCCTACGTCCGAAGGCGTTGCCCCGGTTGAACCACGCGCGGCCGTTCCGGGGGTCAAGTTCGACCGCCCTGTTGAAGCACTCCATCGCCTCTTCCTGCCTACCGGTCATCCAGAGCAGTGCCCCCTTATTATTCCAAGCCTCAGAGTTCGTGGGCTCGAGTTCCAGAGCCCTCTCGAGGTTTTCCAGCGCCTCCCCCTCCCTGCCGAGCTCCTCGAGAATGGAGGCCCTGCCAATGAATGCCTGGACGAAGCGGGGGTTGGTGCCCAGTGCGGCGTTGAAGGCCCTGAGCGCCTCCCCGGGCCTTCCGAGCCGCCAGCGCAGGATGCCCGCGTTGTACCAGGCCAGCGGGAAGTCCTCCTTGAGTGCCAGAGCGGTCTCGAAAGCCTTCAGCGCCTCCTCGATTCTTCCGAGTTTGCTCAAAGAGACGCCTTTATTATACCAGGTGGTCTCGTCCGTCGGCTTGATATCAATCGCGGCACCGAAGCAGTGGACGGCCTCCTCGTCCCGACCCATCTCGCCCAAAAGGGCCCCCTTGGCCGACCATATCTCAGGGGCGCGCGGCTCCAGCCTCAGGGCCTCTTCATAAGCCATGAGCGCCTCGTCCTTCCTACCAAGCTTCTCTAAAACAATGGCCTTGAAGAACCAGGCGCCCACGTGTAGCCTGTCAAGCTCCAGCGCCCTCTCGAAGCACTCCAGTGCCTCTTCCCACCTCTGCAAGTAGCCGAGGGCGTGGCCCTTGCTGTAGAATGCCTCGACGAACGCGGGGTCGAGGGCGAGGGCGGTGTCGTAGTGGGCCAGCGCCTCCTCGATTCGACCATCTTCGTGGGCCTTCCTCCCCAGCCGGAGGTGCTCCTCAGAAGGGTCCTCCATTCGAGCTATCATTCGCGAGGCTGGCGATAAGGTTTATTGTTTGGTGCCCACTAAAAAATCATTATATCCACCGAGCTCCTTCTATGCCCGGGTGGCAATGTGGACTTTGAGATAAGGGACGCCGGACTTGCCCCCGAGGGCAGGCTTAGGATTGAGTGGGCGGAAAGACAGATGCCGGTCCTCGGACTGATTCGAGAGCGTTTTGCGAAGAAGAAGCCCCTCAAGGGCATCCGAGTCGGGGCCTGTCTGCACGTAACCTCGGAGACCGCAAATCTGGTTCTGGCGCTCAGAGCCGGGGGCGCGGAGGTCTCGCTCTGCGCCTCCAATCCACTCAGCACGCAGGACGATGTTGCCGCCTCGCTGGCCACCGACCACGGCATCCGAGTATTCGCAATTCACGGCGAGGACAGGGAGACCTACTACAGACATGTCCACCGTGTTCTCGATGCCCGTCCAAACATCACCATGGACGACGGGGGCGACCTCGTCTCAACCCTCCACTCTGAGAGGAAAGAGCTCATGAATAGCATCATCGCCGGAACAGAGGAGACAACCACGGGAGTGATTCGGTTCCGGAGCATGGAGCGTGAGGGCGTGCTCAAATTCCCAATCATCGCGGTAAACGACGCTATGACCAAGCACCTCTTTGACAACAGATACGGCACTGGCCAGAGCAGCATAGATGGCATCCTGCGCGCCACAAACGTCCTTCTCGCGGGCAAGAGCTTCGTCGTGGCGGGCTACGGCTGGTGCGGGCGCGGCGTCGCGATGAGGGCGAGGGGCGCGGGGGCCAATGTAATCGTCACTGAGGTCGACCCGCTCAGGGCACTCGAAGCCGTCATGGACGGCTTTAGAGTACTGCCAATGAGGAGGGCGGCGCGCGAAGGTGATATCTTCATTACCGCCACAGGGAACAGGAATGTCATAAGGGCGGAGCATATCAGGTTGATGAAGGACGGCGCGATTCTCTGCAACACGGGCCACTTCAACGTCGAGATCGAGCTGCCGGCCCTCGAGAGGCTCTCGGCCTCGAAGCGCCGGATAAGAAAGGAAGTCGATGAATACCGCCTAAAGAGCGGGAAGAGGATTTACCTACTGAGCGAGGGCAGACTTGTGAACCTGGCGGCGGCCGAGGGCCACCCCGCGGCCGTAATGGATATGAGCTTCGCGAACCAGGCACTCTGTGCTGAATATATCGCTCGCGAGGGAAGGGATCTAAAAATCGGTGTCTACCCGGTTCCCGGGAGCATAGACTCAGAGGTGGCGAGGCTGAAGCTCCGCGCGATGGGCATCTCAATAGACAGACTGACCTCAGAGCAGCGGCGCTACCTCCGGAGCTGGAGCGACGGGACCTGAGGAGTCGAGCCCGGCAGGAGGACCTCCGGATGAGGGACGCGGAGTGGCTTGGTGTCTTCAGGTCGCTCGGTAGGAGAGCGGGCCGAGCGGCGGGTCGGCTCTACGGCACAAAGACTGGACGCAGGGAGCTCGGGAGGGGAGCGGCTGGCGACACCACGGTCTTCCTTGACCGAGCCCTTGAGAAGCTCGTCATCGGGACCGTTCGGAGGGCCGGGAACGTCCGCCTCATTTCCGAGGAGGCGGGGGTGATGGACTTCGGAGAGCCGGAGGTCTGTATCATTGCCGACCCGCTCGACGGCTCGGTTAATGCAAAAGCCGGCGTGCCCTTTTTCTCGGTCTCCTACGCCCTCGCCCCCCTGGAGCCGAGAATGGCTGACGTACGCGTCGGGTATGTCCGGAACCTGGTCAGCGGCGACGAGTACTGGGCCTTTAAGGGCGGCGGTGCGTTTAAAAATGGAAAGAGGATAAGGGCTTCCAACCAATCTACCATAGAGCTCCTTCTGATGGAGCTCTCGCCCGGCCACAGGAAGGCTCTGAGGGTCTCGCGCGGGCTCCTCGAGCAGACCGCGCGCGTGAGGTGCCTGGGCTCCGTCGCGCTGGACTTCTGCCTGGTCGCCTCCGGCGTTGCGAGCGCGCTGGTGGACTTCCGGGGGGGCCTCCTCAGAACGCTTGACCAGTGCGCTGGAAAGTTGATTCTCGAGGAGGCGGGGGGCCTCGTCACCGACGAGAGTGGGGGGACCATTGACCACCTTAGCGTGGACCTGACCACCAGGACCGACATCATCGCCGCGGCGAACCGGCGTGTTCTCGACAGAGTAGTGAGGGCCAGGTGGGGGTGAGCGGGTGCCCAGCGGGAGAAAGCGCTTCTCGAAGGCAGGGAGTTTTCCCCCTACCCACCCGGGAGCCTCCTCTCCAGCCAGCGGCCGGGACCGCTCCTCCGGAACGCCCATTCAGAGCTGGTACTACGCCCACGGTCTCCACTACGCCGCCGATGGAGGTGCGAGCCCACTCGTCCCGCTCTTCGTGACCGGCGTCCTTGGCGGGAGTGTGGCAGACGTCGGGCTCGTGAGTGCCGCCTCGTCCATGGCCTCGGTCCCCGCCTCCATCGGGTGGGGAGAGCTCTCAGACGCTCTCCTGAAGAGGAAACCCTTCATACTCGTCGGATACATCGGCACTGGGGTCCTTTTTCTCCTTATGGGCGTTAGCGACACAATAGAGCAATTCCTGGGCCTAAACATCCTTCTCGGCCTTATCGCCGCCGCCAGCGTGCCAGTCTCGACGCTTCTCATCACTGAGACCATGGACGCCCGGCGCTGGTCCCGCGAGATAGGGATTTTCACGAAGCTGGGCGGCATAGGCTGGATTCTAGGGCTTATCGGGGGTGGCCTCTGGCTCGAGCTGAGCGTCAGGTCCATGCCCTCGGGTGAGAGCCTGAGATGGCTCTTCCTTATCCTCGGCGGCCTATCACTTGCCTCTGGCGCAGCTGCCTGGCTCCTCATCCGAGAACCCCCCATCAGACCATTCACTCAGAGGAAAGTGGACAAGCTCGTGATATTTCAGGGCCGAATAGTCGAGCGGACTCGATATCTTCCGCTCTGGATGTATAGGAGAAAGTATCATGACGCCATGCACCGGGTCCATTCTGTGGGGGAGACCATCCCACGGGCTCTCAGGTTCTATTATGTCACAATCTTATTTCTCTTCTCTGGGTTCCAGACGGTCTACACACCGATTCCAGTCTTTCTCAGCGAGAGAATTCTTGCTTCAGGTCTCGTGGTTTTCATTTTCTACTTGTTCTCATCAGTGACCGCCACCCTGATGTACTCCCGGGCCGGAAGGCTCATACCGGAGTTCGGGGAAAGAAGGGTTCTGATCGCAGCAAACATCATCCGGACGGGGATATTTACAGGCTTCGGGTTTATTGCCCTCCTCATCGCTTCCGGACCCCAGATCCCCTACCTCCTCCTGATAGGCCTTCTGCTCTCGATGCAAGTCGGCGCGGGATTCTTCTGGGCATTCGTCAGCGTCTCGTCCACAACCATCGTTTCCAGGTGCGCCCCCGGATGGGCCCGAGGCGAGAACCTCGGCCTTTTCAATGCCATTGTTTCATTGGGTGGTATCGTTGGAGCGCTCGCCGGCGGGGGCGTTGCCCAGCTAGCGGGCTACCCCGCGGCCTTCTTCACCGGCGCAGCACTGGTCATCGGCGGCGTCGTGGGCCTGAGGCTCAACCCGGCCCTCGACCAGCTCGGCGCACGGAGGGATGGAAGGGAGTGGAGGGAGTGATTGGAGGGACAGGTCATGGATTGTATTGGGAGCGATTCTTTTGACAGGATGGAAAAGCCAGCGCCCTTCTTCCAATCCCTTAGGACTTCGTTTCTTTCTCCTCTTTCAGCTTTCCGGTGATTTCCTCTATGGGATAGAGCTCCTCACGGGGTCCGGTCTCTTGAGCGGGGGCCTCGCTCTCGGCCCTCTTGTCCCCGAGCACCACATGGACGAACGGCTTCTCCTGAGGCTCCGGCGGTGTCACCTGAGGCATCTCAGGGAAAGCCTCGGAGGACCTCTCCACTGTTTCTGGTTCTGGTTCCGCCGGCAGGGGCTCTACCTCCAGCGTCTTTTTCTTTCCCCTGAAGATTACGAGGGCTGCGCCAACAATCAGAATAATCACCAGCGCGAGGGCTATGACGACGCTGTAGTCTTCGTTCTTCACCCTGAAGGTATGTACCGTCGTGCCCCTATTACCCAGCGTGTCCTCGACCCTGACCTCGAAGGTGTGCTCGCCGTTCTGGGCCACTGTCGTCGGATATTTATATATATACCTCCCCGGCGGTCTGGAAACAACCATCTCCCTCCACTGCCCGCCGTCAATGCGTATCAGGACTGAGGAGACGCCCGTGGCGTCGCTGACATCCACAACCACCCTGACCTCTCCCCTCTGGTCCGACCTGTCCGGAGAGCGGACGACCACTTCAGGAGGCGAATTGTCCACCTTGAAACTCCGTACCTGGCTGGTCGTCAGGCCTGAGCGGCTCGTCACGTTTACTGTGACTTTGTGCTCCACACTCTCCTGGAGGGCCCTAGTCGGAATTGGGACTTCGTAGTAACCGGTGGCGCGGTTCATCACCATAGGCATCGGGGGCCAGTCGTCCACGGCGTACGTGACCCTCGAAACCCCTCCATCCTCATCGACCGCGACGCGGAGCGTCATATCGCCCGAGACCGCAATGCCACCGAAGACGGGCTCGAGAATCGATACCGTGGGAAGGGTGTTGTCGGTGTGGAGAATCAGGCTGACGACCGTGGACCAGCCCGAGAGGTCTGTGGCCCTGACCAGCAAGGAATGGGCGCCGTCCGAAAGGGCGGCGGTGTCCAGGGTCCTGTTCAACGGCCTCCAGCCGAGGCTATCTACCTGATACTCCAACGAAACCTCGAAGACGTCTTTGCCCTCCGCCCGGACCTCGAGCTCTCCGCTCAGATGGGCCCCCTCTTCGGGGCTCAGAACGGATAGACAGGGCGGATGGTTGTCGACCTTGAGCTTGAGGTGCGCTACTGTCTCCCGGCCAGAAAGGTCCACTGCGGAAGCGGTGAAATAGCACTCTCCGTCCTCAAGTGCCAATGTGTTGATGACGGCCTCGTACAGTCCGCTGGTGGGGTTGAGGGTCAGGGGCAGTGCACCAACGCCGCCGAGGCTCACGCTCGAGAGACCGGCCTCGTCGAGTGCGTGCACCTTCAGAACCACAACGCCCGACACAAAGGTATTGTTGGGCGGAGCAATGAAAATGCAAGAGGGCATTGAGTTATCTATTGTGACGCCAAAGGACACCTCTGTGGTATGGCCCATCATATCGCTCGCCCTCAACACCAGGGTGTGGATGCCGTCCGGATGTAGAGTGGTGTTCCAGGTGTCTGTAGCGTCAAACCAGCCGAGGTTGTCTAGCCTGTACTCCACCTTAAGCAAATGGACGTCCTGGACAGTATAGTTTAGCTCAACAAGACCGCTGACCACTGAGCCCTGAGAAGGGCTGTGCACGTGCAGCATGGGCGGATTGTTGTCTATGTGGACGCGCCTGATGGAGACGTTGTCGGCGTTCTGGCCCGAGAGTTCCCTGACCACCACCCTCAGGTCCCAGGTTCCGTCCAGACCGGCGGTCTCGAGTGGGTACTCGTAGTAACCGCTTCCAGTGTTGTAGGTCATCGGATACTCGCCGGCGCCGACGTAGAGGGTCACGGAGGCTATGCCGACGTCGTCTAAAGCCTTCACTTTGACAAGGTATGTGCCGGAAATAAACGCAAGCTCGTCAGGCGCACCCCAGAATAGGGAGGGGCCATGGTTGTCCACCACGACGCTCACTGACGCCGAGCTCAGGTGGCCGATCATGTCCACGGCGTAAAAAGTGAGGGTGTGCCTTCCGTCCAGAACGGAGCGGGTGTCCCAGAGGGTGGAGACAGTCTGCATGAGCGTGGGGGGCCCCTCATCAACGGACCATGCCATGAAAGCTAGAAAAGCGTCGATGACCTGAATTCTCAGCTCAACCTCGCCTGAGACGAAACTCTCCGGTCCCGGGGCCTGAATTCGTAGCCATGGGGCGTTGTTATCTATGCTGAACTCAACAGAACTCGAGACCATTCTGTGTCCGTGGTAATCCCACACGGTGGCATTGATGGAGAACACACCATCCCAAAGCGTTCGGGTCTCAACCACAGTCTCGTAGTAGCCGGTGAGCGGGTTGTATTGAGGCGAGAGGTTTTGTGAGAATCCCGTAGTGGCGTTCGAGAGCGCGAGGGCAATATCCGCGATGCCAACCGCGTCCCAAGCTGAAACTTTAATGACATATGAGCCTTCGATGTGCTGGCCCTCAATTGGAGCGCTGACCGCGCAAACTGGACTGTTGTTGTCCACGACCACCGTGATATTGAGGTTGGCCTGGTGCCCAAGCTGGCCCCGCGCACGGAAGAGAATTCTGTGCTCTCCGTCCAGAACTCTCGTGCTGTCCCAGTGGGCAGTCCAAGAGTTCCCCCCAGCCGAAACCATTGAGACCCAGGAAATACCATCGATGCTATACTCCACAATAGGGGGCGTGGGGGCGTCGAAGGAGGTCACGCCCAGAGACACCGTCCCCTCAATAAGCGCCCGGTCCTGCGGCGAAATGAGTGAGAGGGTCGGGGGCACGTTGTCAATATAGAAGCCCGGATTGGGTAGCGAGAGAGTTACCGGCGGACGCAAGCCTCGGGCGGCGGCGTTATCCACCACCTGAACCGAGAGGGAGTAGAGAGCGTCAGATAGGAGGGTTGTGTCGAGCTCCCGCTCGTAAATGTCCTCAATGCTGTTGTAAGTCATCATGTAAGTTCCAACGCCCGCAATCGTCATTTTCACGCTAGAAATACCGTTCGCATCTTTAGCATAGACCTTGAAATCGAACCTGCCCTCTATATATTGACCCGGGGAGGGTGAGATGAGAGAGCATGTCGGGTCGTGGTTGTCCACCACAACCGTCAGCTTCTGCTCCACGGTGTGACCGATTCCATCGGTGGCCCGGACGGTCAGCGTGTGCTCCCCGTCCTCGAAACCCGTAGTGTCCCAGCTCGCCATGAAAGAACCTCCGGCGAGACTCATGCTCCTCCAGGCGCCACCGTCCACGCGGTAGTGGACAGTAACGGTTCCCGCCGCGTCGGAGGCTGCGGCGACTATCGGGACCGCCGCGCCAGCAACATAGTCACCATTGGAAGGGGAGCTTACCGAGAGCGAGGGTGGATTGTTGTCGATCGTGAAGGCCGTGGCCGACTGGCTCAGCGTGTTTCCCGCCTTGTCCCTCGCGGTAGGCTGGACGCTGGCGACACCGTCGGGGTAGGAGGTTGTATCGAGCTGGTACTCCCAGTACACGCCCGACCCGCCCAGGGATGCATGCTGGGTTCCGAGGCCCGCCAGATTGCCCCCAAAGGAGATGTCGACACCCCCGAGGCCAATCTGGTCGCTGGCGGAGACCTTGAAGGTAACGGTTCCCTCAATGTGCTGCCCCGAGGTCGGATAGACGAGGGAGCACACAGATGGCGCGGTATTGTCGGAGGTCAGGCTCTGCTTCACATAGGCGTAGTTGTTGGCGTTGTCCCACAGCATGTACTCAATCGTGTGGCCGCCGTCAAGAAGGCCGGAGGTGGCGAGGGTGGCGACATAGTTGTAGCCGACCTGGGCGGTGTAGGAGAGGTCCTGCCACGCGCCTCCGTCGACACGATACACGGGGTTGGAGGCGGTGTCGGTTATGCCGCTGCCGTAGTCCTGACAGTTCAAGCGGAGTTCATAGTTGCCTTTTATATAGGCTCCATCGCCCGGCTGGACCACCTGAATCGTGGGCGCGGCGTCGTCAATGCTGAAGGTAAAGCTCTTGCCTCCGCCACTGGCCCGGACAATCTGGATGTAGTGGTATCCGTTCGTTGTGGCGGTGTGCGTCAGCGTCTCGGGATAGGAGGCGGATTGGGCTGAGGCCAATTGGGTCCCCGTCGGGCTGAAGAGGTACATATCGAAGTCCGTGCCGACCGGGGCGCCCCAGAGGGCAAACTTTTGCCTTTCTTCATTTGTCATATAATACGCATAAAAATAATAGGAATAACCCAACGTACTCGGAAGCGTGTCGTCAGCGTCATTTGTGAATGCACTCCTCACCTCCGCCACCGCGTCTGTTCTGCTGTTCCAGTTGTTGTACTCGGCGCCGGAGCCGTCCTCGCTGATGGTGCCCTGCGAATCGGCCTGAACGGCGAGTACGTGGGTGTCAGGGTTGGCGGTGTTGTAGATGTAGCTGTCGCTCGATATCGAGGTCCTCCAAGCAAGGCTCGGGAGGTTCCAGTTCGCCACCGCAACCCAATCAAAGTACATTGTGACAGTGAAGGGTCCCGCGTCCGCGTAGCCCTGGTTGTAGACGGTGACGGTGTAGGTATAGAGCCTGTTCTGCGGAATTACGGAGATACTAGAGCATGTGACCGGGCTGGGGGATATTGATATAGAAGTGACGACAAGGTCCGGAGCTCCGGCGACGAAATTGTAGGTCGCGCTAGCCAGGTTCCAGTTGACGATGACGATGCCATAGGTTGCGGCGGCCGGAGGGGTGATTGACCAAGGGGTCGAGACGCCCGAGGTGTAGCTCCCACCCCCAATAGCGCTCGCCCTCGTGCCCCAGTTGCCCGCGTTCAAGTTGAACACATAGAACCTGAAATCCGCCGTAGCGCTCGTGACGGATGTGAACCTGAATGTATAGGGCACCCCCGCTTGAACGCTGACCGTATAAACTTCAACCATGTCGCTGTTGCTCATCGCGTTGGAGTAGACGCTGTTCACGGTGATTGATGACGAGACCTGGTACTCGATTCTGAATGCATTGTTCCACCCGCCGCCCCCAGAGTTATAAACCTCGGCGCTTCTGCCGCTGTTGGAGTTGCAGTTGCAAACGCAGAGCTCGGGAGTTGTGCCTGCGGTGGAGGAGGTCGAGATCACAACCCCGCCACCGCCCCCTCCTCCAGTTGCCGAGTAGATTCTCAAGTCGTAGTCCGTGCTGGGCACCATGAACACGGCCACGTATCTTCCGCTGACCTCGCTGAAGTCCCACCAGTCGGTTTGGTCAAGATTTGTGAGCGTCTCAATATCCACGCTGTCACTAGTCAGCCAGCCCTGATAGGCGGCGCTCGCCACGTCAGAGGCTAGGGGCAGGAGCGTCCAAACGAAAAAAAGCGCGGTCAATACGAGGCAGATTAGCCTTGATTGGCTCTCCGTCCATTTCATCACTAATCCCTTCCCGTTTCCCTTTCAAATCTCTCTCGTCCTACTCTCCGCCTACTCTTCGTTTATTGTACGAGCTAATACTTTATAGATATATATTAAAATATTTAACAATTTTTAGATTTCAATAATACTAATATCTCAAAAGAGCTCCGACACCACCAAATTCCGAAATTCCCGACTCTGGCGAAACAAATTCCACACGGGTCCTTCTGTCCATCGCGAGCTCCACCAGCTCCTCGATAGCATCCACCGAGAGGGGTGGGCTGCCGCAGGAAGGGCAGGTACTCCGGTCGCCGGAGCCGAAGGCCCTGCAGCTCTCGCACCTCCAGCCTCTAAGGGCAAGATTCCGCTGGATCGCTATCGTGTCGGCACGGCCGAGTGCGGTTGCTGCTTCGACCTCTTCAAAGCCGTAGGCGACGAGCCCTTGTTTGAGAATTCCTGTCCTGAGGTGCTGAATCAGCTCCGCCTCCTGGAGGCGGGCCCGCTTCCTGACGACCGCCTCCGCCGCCCTCAAAGCCTCGGCCTCCGGGACATCCCCACCCGTCTCTGTTCTCCCGAGGACAAGTCTGGCCAGCTCCTGTGGCAGGTGCCTTTCTAGCTCCCGCCGGGCTCCGCTCGGTCCCTCGAGGATTATTCCCCTGAATCTCCCCACAGCCCTCCACTTCTCCACCTCCTTAACTAGATGCTCCGCCACCTCCTTGAAATAGTGCGTCTCGTATCCATCATGGAGTCTCTGGAATCGGAGCTGGGACATCCCCCCCTTCCTGTGCTTTCGGATTATATCCTTCACAACCTCATCGCGGTCTATGACTCTGTGGTGTGAGACCATAAATATCCGGGCATGGGTGTGGTCAAGGGCGACGACGCACCATTCCTCCCATTCGTGGCTAAGCATGACCAGGGGCTTTATGTACGGCGAGGAGTCGAAGACCAGAAGGTTTCCGACCTCCCGGAGGGCATCATACACCTCTAGAAAATTCTTCCTTGGACTGCAGAAGATTGCCAATCCTTCTCGGGTCCGGGGCGCCCCCTCTTTTCCAACCTGCTCAAGCACGCCCATCGCGGTGGCCATTGCTTCCCTGAAAAGAAGGAGAGCCTCCCTGTCGCCCGCAAGGGCTCTCTCGCAGTCCCTCCGCCTCCTCTGAATGAAATTTATGTCAAGAGCCTCCGAGAGATCCAGATAGATGCTCAGGAAGGATGGGCATGTGTCCCAGATGTCGGCGAGTCTCCGGAGATCCGGTTGGCTCACCCACTCTCACCCCCGCCCCCCGCACGACCGCCAAGCCAGGCCCCAACCTCCGTGTCGAGGGCCTCCAGGAAATTCATGTCCATGCCTAGAGGTATCGTGGCTCCGGCAGCTATGCTGTGCCCTCCGCCCTGCCCTCCACACCTTCTGGCCGCCGCGGCCGCCGCGCGCGCGAGATCAAGCCCCCTTGAGGTCATTTCTCTGGTGCCCCTGAGGGAGATTTTGACTCTTCCCCCACTACTCGAAAGCGAGACCGTGGGCTTCGGCCCCGGGAAGAGAAAGTTCATAACCAGTGCCGCGAGGGCGCCGCCCATCGAGGCGCTTTCTGCATAGAAATACTGGATATGCCTCATCTCCTGAATGCCCCTCTCCTGGAGCTCCAGCATCCGTTTCATGACGTGGGATCTGTACTGCCTCCGGACCTCCCTGGCCTCCGCCAGCGCCTCTCTGCTGCCCATGCAAACGGAGAGCCCCAGCTCTTCTCGGTCAAGCCTCCCGCAGGCATTGACCACCGCTGACAGCTCGGCGGCATCCGTCCCGAAGCCGGGGAGATAATGGCGGTCCACAAGCACGCTCGCTACGAACTCATCGGGAGTCCCCTGTTTGAGTAGCCTTAGTGCTATGAGTGAGGCGAGAGCCCTCGCGCCGGCTAGGTCGATTTCGCCGGGCGCGGCGGCCGGGCTGAGGCCCGCGGCCTCGACCAGCGCCGCGGCCCCGCCGGGGTTTCCTGAGACCCCACGGATAAAAGGCTCGTTGCTCTCGGCCAGCGCGCGGACTAGGGTCTCCCCATCCATCACCAGACTCCTTCTCGTGCGCGCATAACCGAGCCTCTCGGCAACCGCAAGAATCTCGGCGTTGAGCCCTCTCCAGCCGCCGATGTGCTGCCTGTCCCCCATGCTACCGGCGAGGGCGAGACCGGCCAGCTCCCAGTTCGTTTCGTTCAAAGAAACTGCGAAAAGCAGCGCCAGAGAGGAGGCCGAGGCCTCAAACGCACCATTAACTCCCCATAGATGGCAGTTCAGCTGTGCCACCGTCTTTGAATCACGGACGGGGCTATGATGGTCGATCACGATGATGCGTTTATTAAGGCCCTCCAAAAGCTCCAGATAGCCGCTCCCGATGTCAGAGAAAATCGTTACTGGATAGTCCTGCAACCTGAGAGCTTCAATCGCGGCGGCGTCGAGGCTATGGACGATTGTGCAATGGAAGGGAACGGCCATCTTGAGCAGAGCCCTGCACAGAATTCCGGCGGCGCAGAGGCCATCCGCGTCGTAGTGAGAGATGATACGGACGGCCTCGGCGCCCGATGAGAGGGAAGACGAGACCTCCCGCGCCTTCTGTAGGGCGCTGGAAAGAGACCGGGGAAGCTCCCTCGCCGGCATCCTCCCCTCCCGCCGCCCCTACTCAACGAGAAGCTTGGCGGTCTCTAGAGAGTAGTTCCAGTCCTTCGGAAGGACGCCCGTCCGGTGGTAGTACTTGACCAAACGCCGAATCTTGGCCTCTACTAGCTGCAGCCTCCGGCGGTTGCTCAGATCCTTCGGCGTGGTAGCTAGGTGCGCGGACAGCCTGACGGCCTTTTTCATCAGGCTCCTCACGTCCTCCGGGAAATCGAACTTCACTCCCGCCTCCTTCATTATCGCAACGATGCTCTTGCCAGTCGCCAGCTTGACGTCGGGGACGCCGTACTGGTCCCTGAGGCGGAGACCTATCTGGCTCGAGCTCAGGCCCTCCCTAGCGAGCTTCGCAACCTCTTTGACGATCTCATCCGGCCCCAGAGGCACCCAGTCTGGGTTGTGGTCACGCAGGGGGCGTGTTGATGATGACGAACCCCTCCTTCTGGCATGCATTCTTGCCATCCAGCTCACATCCCTGATTTTTTGAGCCTGATGCTCTGCAGCCCCTCCCTGCAATCCACATTGAATCTGAGTTCATCAGCCTTTCCAGTGCCGGAGAGGGTGCTCCAGCAGTCGCCCTGCTCATCGCAGAGGAGGCAGGCCCTTGCGAGTAATGTCCTGAGCTTCAGCACTCTATCATCGTCCACGCGCACAAGCGTCGTGGCGTATATCCCGCCGCTGACCTCTTCGGGATATTCTATGACCTTCGGCCCGCGGGGCGCCGCCCTCACAGGCGCGGCTTGGGAATCTCTCGCTGGGATGGTCTCTCGCGCGCGTCCCCTGAGCTCGGGCTTCGGTGTGGTTTCAGAGATATCCTCCTCAAACTCCTGTGATGCGCTCAAGCGGTCTGAGGAGTAGGATGTTATCAGCACCCTTATCAGAATGATGCACAAAACGAACTGAAAGACTATTGAGCCAGCCTTCCACCAAAAAATCGGGAGACCGAAGTCCGTTATAAGCCCCATTGAAATAAAAAAGTAGAGCAGGAGATTCAGAATCGCCAGCAGTGGCACTACCCAGAGCCCCCTCCCCCTCTCCGGCTCAGCCGCCGGAGCGCCCCTCTCGCTCTTCTTAGCCATTTACACACCGGAACGGGTGTATATTCCGTCCTTGATAATTAAATATTGTCCTCGCCGCGGCGCTCGCCGCCCACCATCCGACCGGTTCCACGCCTTTTCTGGGTCTTCTAAAGAAAAACGGGGCCAGCTTGAATTCCCCATCCCAGTCCCGGCCGGTTGGCTGTTCGATAGTCTGGGCCACAAAAATCGTCCCGCCGCCGTGGTAGGGAGACTGGTGGTAAAAATCGTCATTGCACCGCGATCCGCGAGCCGAGCGGCCCTATTCCACCCATCTCAAGGTCAAAATCGATTTATACGAGCGCGAGCAAAGCATACACTATAAAGGGCAGGACACCCGACACAACCCCTCCCCACCGATTGAATTCCTTCGTGTAATCCCGGTTCTTCCAGTACTGGTCGTTAATATAAATCAATGTAGTCACAAAGAGGGACATAAATAGGAAGGAATAAGCGGCAATCATTATTTTGTCGATCAGGATGAGGGAGCCCAGTGGCGGGAGGCTGCCGGTCTGGGACACATGAAACATAACCGCCGATATCAGCATTGACGTGCCGAAGCCGATTCGATTGGCGATTTTGTCCGGGGTGAAGAAAAATGAGAGGCCTGAGACAATGCAGAAAATTACTGGCGGTAAAATGGATTTGATACCCGTGGAGAGTGGCTCTCTCGATATCACCACGGACATAGCAAATCTGGAATATTTCTCACCCCATGGGTAGGAGTGGACGGTGCTGGTGTAGGTGACGGAATCTACCCGCCATCCGCGTATTTCTGCTCCCGGGTCCCAGCCACTTCTATCGGCCAGGGGGCGGTATACCAGCCTTTCAAGCGGTCTGGCAGTATCTTCAACCAGCACGGAGAATTCCTGCCTATCAAAGGGATAGTCCCTGAAGGTCGGCTTGTAATAAAGAGACGCTTGGATGCGGTACCAGACCTCACGCATGCCCGTATCGGAATTTATAGAATCAAATATCTTTTCTTTCGAACCGGCGCGTCCGTTCATGAACTCGAACCCTGCAACTGTAAAATTTGGTTCAGCCGCGCTTTCGTTGTAGATGAACCAGAGGTAGAAATCGAGCGTGAATGTGCCCTTGTTTGTATCGTGGTTGCCGAAGCTCAGAACATAGATACCTACGTCCACCACGAGTGCACTATCCCCGACATTGCCTGACGGTTCGGCGTTGCTGGTTGAAGCGCACGCCGAGAAAAGAAGGAAAGCCGTGACTGCGCCCCAGCCAAGAGCCGAGAATCCAATACATCGACCCTTTCTCCATCCACGCGCTTTCATTCTCTCCCCGATTGCGCCCTCCCCATACTGCTTGTGAATATCAAATTTACTGTTCCGGAGGCGGACAAGACGTTGTTAAGACCTCCTCCCGACCCTTCCCGGGGCTCGAAAATATGATTAAGGAGAAGTGCTTTTGCTTATCGCGCGCGGGAGTAGCTCAGCCTGGTCAAAAGCGCCGGATTCAGGGTCCGGTCCTGAAGAGGTTCATCGGTTCAAATCCGATCTCCCGCACCAATTAGTAGAGTAGTTCCAAAACGGGAAGAAGGACGAATGTCCTACTGCAACAAGTGCGGACGACGGATAGACCAGCCCATACTGACACTCTACAGCCCGGGTGGCCCGCCCTCCCGGGAATCCATTTTTGAGAACTCGCTCTAGGAGATGTGCTTGAGATGTTGTAGGCCTTCAGAGCTCCCATGCACCAACGAGCCAAGCGCCCGGATAAAACGAGAGGGATTTCACCCACGGGGGAATATTGATTAGTGGGAGAGTGCATTCAAGTCCGCAAAAACATGGGCGGGAGAGTCTATGTGACCTTCGGCCTCGGCGCTTCGCTAGCCGGTCAGGAGCTGAGACCGGTGATCAAGGTGGTGGGGGTCGGGGGAGCAGGGTGCAACATCGTCGGCTCCGCTGATATTGACTTCAGGCACGCCGAGAGAATCGCCATCAACACGGACGCCCGGAGCCTATACGGCCTGAGCTGCCGGAAGATACTAATTGGGAAAGAACTGACACGGGGCCGCGGAGCTAGCTCCGACCCGGCGATTGGGGAGCAGGCTGTGCTCTCCGATATCGACGCGGTCAGGTCCGCTCTGGCGGGCACTGATGTGCTTTTCCTCGTATGTGGTCTTGGAGGCGGCACGGGGACCGGAGCATCGCCCGTCATCGCTCGACTGGCCGGGAAGATGGGGGCGCTTGTGGTGGCACTCGCTACGATGCCTTTCAAAGCAGAGGGAGCGCTCCGGGGCCGGATAGCCAGCGCCGGTCTTGAGAGACTGCGCGAGACCGCGGACGCTGTTCTGGTTGTCGAGAACGACAGACTTGTCACAGAGCACCCGATGCTCGGGTTCAAGGAGGCGCTCTGCATGGCGGACCACCTCCTCCTCGACCCGGTCAGGAGCATCACGCAGGTTCTGACACGGGCTGACCTGCCCAATCTTCGCAGGGTTCTGAGGGTAAGGGACATCGCTCACATTTGCTTGGGGGAGGGGAGCTTGGGCCACGGCCCGAGCAGCGGTGTCAAGTTCGCCCTCGGCCCACTAGCCCCCGGCACCGACCTCCACAACCACAACAAGGCCGTAGTGGTGCTCCATTGCCCCCCCGGGTCGAAGGACGACGAGCTTCACAGAATAGTCCAGGAGCTCCATACCTTCCTTCACGAGGACGCGGAAATCATGTGGGGGCCGATTGTGGACCCATCGCTGGAGAAAGAGGTGAGGCTGGTGGCCGTGGTGGGAAAAGAGAGGGCCCCGGGCCCCCCGATTCCGCACCCGTGATACATACCACAAAAAGTTTATTAAGTCAGGGACTCGTTCTAATTAGAGATTCCATCGGGAGCGGTGCCAGCTGGCTTCAAAGGAGGATATGTGGAATGATGGATGGGATATGGAGGCGCGCAATTCTGGTGTTTATTGCAGCCTCACAGATTGTAGCTCTCTTTCCCGTATGCCATGGTGGCACAGTGACCGGGTTCGAAGGGGGTGAAAGGAGCGCTCTAGCGCTGGTTGGGGGGGCCGGCTCGGTGGTCTTCGCCAACATTTCCCTGCCGGTCCAGTCCTACCTGACCCGAGGCTCGCTCAGGGTTTCACCTGTCGCATTCAACGACTCCTTCCCCCTCCAACCCTCTCTCGACGTCGGTGCGGACGGGGGCTTTGAATGGAGGTTCGAGGGCGAGGGATATGGAGCCTTCGGGCGCCAGAGCCTCCTGTCCGACGGTGCCGACTCGAAGGATTGGGAATTCTCCTCCCCGGGAACGGCCTCGTGCGTGGTGGCGCTGCCCGAGGGAGCCATGGTTAGGAGGGCTTCTCTTTCGCTCGAGGCAATGCCCGCAAGCACTTGGTGGAACACTTCTTGGAGGAACCGGGTCCCGATTCAGCTCACCGAACTCGCGGGGAGAAATCAGACCGACTTCGTGGTAGAGCTCCTGCTCGACACCCGCAACTGGAGTCTGAGGAGCGCCAGAAACGAGCTCAGGGTCACGAGAGTTGAGGCGGCGTCCGGAAAGGAGACAGAGGTTCCCATCCAGATTCTTGATGAAATAAACAACGGGTCAAAGTGCTTCGAGGCCGCTCTGCTCTTCGTCGTATCCGGGCTGGGCGCGGGCTCGTCCCAGACTTATTATATCTATTTCAACAACTCCGAGGCTACGGGCCCGTCTCCTCTCTACACGGACTTTCACGGCAGACTAATCAGAAACCGGCTCTCCGGCCAGACCGTAGAACGCTCGATAATGGAGGACCTATTCCTCCCCTGGGGATGCTCCGTCGACCGCTGGGGGAACCTCTGGGTCGCCGACAGAATACAGGCCGCCGTCTTCGGCTACACTGGAACGCTCGGGACCCCCGGCTCACCCGGGAGCGACGCCAGCCACTTCTCAATGTGTCAGGACGTTGCGGCGCGGAACGATGGGTACCTCGTTGTCGCCGACAGGGGCAACTTCAGGGTCTGCGTTTTCAGGCCGGACAGGACCCTGGCGTTCATCCTCGGGGAAACGGGCAAGGCGGGGGACGACGACCGGCACTTCCGTTTCCCGTCGGGCGTGGCGACCGACGGAGACGGCAACATATATGTTTCGGACGCGGCGCTGCACAGGGTCCAGGTCTTCGACAGGAACGGCACGTGGCTAAGGACGCTCGGGAGCCCCGGCACGCCCGGGACGGGGACCATGCAGTTCAACGCACCCATGGGACTCTTTGTCACGCCCTGGAAGGACATTCTTGTGGCCGACACGGGGAACCACAGGGTGCTCGCCCTGAAGCACATTGGCGGTGCGAACTATGTCTACAACTACACCCTCGGGTTCACTGGGGTTGCGGGGAGCGACATCGAACACTTCAACGCCCCCCAAGACGTGTGCATGGACTTATCTGGGAACACCTACGTGGCCGACACGCTTAATTCGAGGGTCCAGAAGTTCACGGGAACCGTCTACAAAGCTACGATAGGGGTGACCGGCCAGCCGGGCCTTGACAATGAGCACCTTTGCTATCCTTCGAGCGTTTCCGTGTCTCCCACGGGTGAGATTTTCGTCTGTGACCCTCCAGGAGGCACTTTCATAAAGGGCCGGGTCCAGGTCTACGACTCGAGCCTCAGGCACATCCTCTCCATAGGCGCCCGCCACTGGAGCGGCCTCGTAACCCCCGGCAACTCGGACTACGCCTTCAACCAGCCCTGCGGGGTAGCCTCGAACTCCACGGGGGCGCTCTTCGTCTCCGACACGAAGAACCAGAGGGTGCAGGTCTACACGCCTCTAGGCGCGAGGGTCCAGACCCTGGGCACGACCGGCGTCATAGGCAGCGACCCCCTCCACCTCGACCACCCGCGGGGGCTGGACGTCGCCCCTGACGGGAGGGTATTCGTCGCCGACTGCGGGGTCTGGGTTTTTCCCGAGTTCCACTCAAACCACAGGGTGCAAGTATATAACGACTTGAGCGACGGGGCGGCGGACGCCACCATCGGCGTCACGGGCGTCGGGAGCAACGACATGCACCACCTGAACCAGCCCTCCGACGTCTCCATCGGGCCCGGCGGGAGGACAGCCATTGCGGACAAGGGGTTCTGGACGACCTCCTACCCGGCCACATGCTACGGCCAGAGGGTCCAGATTCTGAGCGACCTGAACGACTTTGTTATTGACATGACCTACGGCGTGCCAGGAACGCCGGGCTGTAGCACAACCCTCCTGAACATGCCCATGGGGGTCGGCGTCTCGCCCTCCGGGGCAGTATACGTTGCGGACACGGACAACCACCGCGTCGTTGTATTCAAGAACGACGGCGACAATCAGGCGGACCTCATCATCAACCCCTCCGGGGCGATGGGCAGCAGCAATAATCAGTTCAACACACCGATCGATATTGATTCGGATCTAGACGGAAATATTCTGGTCGCGGACAAGGGCAACCACCGCATTCAGGTCTTCAAGGCCAACGGCGATTTTATACGCACGATAGGCGAGACCGGCGTGAACCTCTCCGACGCCTTCCACCTGAACTCGCCCTCGGGTGTTCATGTTGCCGATGATGGAAAAATTCTGATCGCGGACACCGGGAACAACAGGGTTCTGAGAATCACTCCGGCCTCGCTCATGCTGGGGGTGGAGGAGCCACTGTTTGTTCCGGAGAACCTCTCCCTCGAGTTTGGCGGGATCGAGTGCTGGAGCCGGCATGGGGCCGCGGTCGGGCGCTTCGATGTTGACCTCACGGAGGCACTCGCCACCGCCCTCTCCGGCCTCACGGGCTCTCCCGACGCCTACGGAAACCGCATGGTGCGCGTCCAGCTCAATCTGAGCAACGACGGACTCGGCCGTGTGGTCCTGAACTCGCTGGTGATCGAGTACGACGTCTCGGTCGAGCCTCCAAACCTTTCGCAAGCGCTCAGAGATTACCTCACCACACATGCAACCGAGGCGGACGCGAACGGAAATGTGAAGGTGCCTCTGCTCTTCTCCGCTGCGTCGGCCGGCGGGGTGAGGGTCTGGGACCTGAACATCTCCGGCGACTTCCCCCCCGTCCTACTCTCGCCGGTCCCCGACCTTATGATGGACGAGGACACCCGCGCCCCGAGCCTCTGCAATCTATCAAACTATTTTGCCGACGACCTTGACCACTCCCTCAACTACGTTCTCATGAGCGCTTCGAACTCCTCGGTTGCGCACGTAGAGCTATCCATCGACGGTCTCCTCTCCGTCGACTGCACCGTCCCCTCCGCTCTCAACTGGTACGGCTGGATAGAGCTGCAGGCGCAGGCGTACGACTCTAGGGGCTTCACCGTTGCTTCCAATCCGTTCAGAGTCAATGTGCGGCCTGTTAACGACGCGCCGGTGATTGAAAGCTTTCCCGCCGACCTAAACGCAACCGCCGGAGAGGAGTGGAGCTATCTGATTATATCCAGCGACGTCGACGATGACGACCTCACCCTCTCCCTCGTGACGAAGCCCACGGGAATGGTCCTAGAGCCGCAAACGGGCTGGGTCCACTGGACGCCGGCGGCGTCGCAGCTAGGAGAGAACGAGGTTGTGATCCGTGTTTCTGATGGGGAGCTGTATGACGAGCAGGCATTCGTAATCAACGTCTCGGCCGCGGGCGGCCCCAACCGGCCCCCCCGAATTCTGAGCACGCCCGTCACCATCGCCGAAGCGGGCAAGAGGTACGAGTACAGGCTGAGGGCCACGGACGACGACGGCGACGTCCTGACCTTTACTTTAGAGAAATCGCCTGAGGGCATGACGATTGACTCGATTGGCGTCATCGAGTGGGTCCCTGGGGTGAGAGACATCGGCGTCCACGAGGTCGTCGTGAGGGTCTCAGACGGGAAGAGCTCCGTGACGCAGGAGTTCAACATAACCGTTGCGGAGAACATAACCTCCATACTACCGACGATTGTGATTCTAGAGCCGAAACCCGGTGCAAAGCTCAGAGGCTCCGTGCTGGTCCGCGGCACCGCTTCGGCGAGGGTCGGCGCCGTGGAACTCGTGGAGGTCAGGGTGGACAGCTGGGGCTGGGAGCCAGCGCAGGGGAGATCCAGCTGGTCCTTCGAACTCAACACGACCAAGCTCGCAGACGGGAGACATGTGCTCTACGCCCGAGTCCGAGACACCGAGGGTCACTTCGCCGAGACGAGCCTGAGCTTCGTGGTCGCCAACGCCGTCGCGCCTCTCCCGGCCGCGCTTCCGGAGGGTCTGCTACTCTGGCTCGCGGTTCTGCTCCTGGCGAGCGCGGCCGCGATGGCCACTGCCTACCTCGCGGCCCGGCGAAGGAGGCTCGCTGGAACCGTCCCCCCACCCGCGCAACCCGGAGGACCTACCGCGCCGGCGCCGACCGCCCCCGGCGGCCTCGCGCCCGCGGCGGCTCAGGCGGCCCCGACGCCCGGACCCCCTCAGGCCAGAGCAGCCCCAGCCCCCACCGCCCCGGCCCAGAAACCTGTGGACAGTGTTTTTCTCATCTACCACGACGGAAGGCTGATAACCTACTTCTCAAGGGTTGACAGCGCGGAGCTGGACGATACTCTGGACATGATAAGAAAATTCGTGAAGGCATCATTCTCGGGCCAGCTCGGTCGCTTGGACTCGATGCAGTACGAGAACAAGAACATCATCATGGAAAGGGGCAACATGATGTACATGGTCGTGGTCACGCCCCTCAGGGAGTTCGAACAGCTGAGGAGGGAGATGAGGCGCCTGCTCAACGCCATAGACGAGAAGTACAGGGTCCTTTTCAAGATATGGGACGGCGACTTCACGAAGGTGAAGGACGTTAAGAGGATGGTCGAAAGATTCGCAGGCGAGGAGGTCTGGGAGGACGAGGGCGGCGCGACCTGGCATGAGGAGGCCCCGAGGGAACATAAGCCCCACCGGAAGTCTCCAGAAGTGCCCGCTGCAAGGGCCGCGCCGGGTCCGACCGCCCCCTCCCGACCTGAGGGAGCTGGCCCATCAAGCCCCACGCCTCCATCTCGTCCTCGGGAGACGGCACCGGAGGGGGAGGGAGAGGTGGAGGCTCCGCCGCCAGCCGAGGAAATCGGCGCCGCCCAGAAGGCCCCGGCCGGCGAGGCCGCTCTGATGAAGCCTGAGCCGAAGGAAGAGGAGGAGGCTCCGGCGGGGGAAGAGACCGCCGCTCCGCCCAAGAAGACGCTCTCGAGAGAGGAGAAGCTCCAGCTTCTGGAGGACAGGTTCCTGCTCGGTGAGATATCGGAGGAGAGCTACAGGGAGATGAAGGCGAAGCTAATGAAGAGGTGATGGAGTGCCCTGTCGTGCCCGCGGCGCGCAAAAATTGCTCTCGGCCATGCTCGTTGCCCTGTGCCTACTTTCACTCCAGAACACCGGGACGGGGACGGAGCTCCGAGGCTTCGAAGGCCCCGAGCCCTTCAAAGAGGTCTCCCTCGAGCCCCCGGAGCTCGAGGCCACGGTCAACATCTCCGTCCCTAAGCCCTCGACACCGCTCAGCGCCACAATGAACGTCTCAACAATGCCCGGCCCGAAGTGCCTCGGCCCCGCCGTGGACGTCGGAGACGACGGCACCGCAGAGTGGCGCTTCGACGGAACCGGCTACGGCCCCCTCGGCCTCCAGAACTCCTTCTCCGACGGATTGACCTCGCACTCCTTCACAGTCTCAACAAGCACGACCAGCCCGAAGGCCGTCAAGCTCCCCAAGGGCGCGGCCGTCAACGGCGCATCAATGAGCTTCGATGCCGCACCCACCGACCCCACGCCCGCCAGCACATCCGCCGAGAACCTCGACATCGGCCCCTCGCAGCAGAAAACCTTCCACATCTCCGGCATCCCGCAGGACGCACAGGGCATCAGCGCCTCCGTCCAGCTCCAGGGCGGCAAGAAAGTCGTCAAGGACCAGGAGCAGAGCTC